>NZ_SJWV01000206.1:0-6667 GCF_004352695.1 Escherichia sp. KCJ4928 | reverse complement strand
ATCTGATTGTTTTTACTATATAAATAAAAGTATGCTCATTAATGAGTAGTCAAAATGACTATCAATCAAATGGTCGATATGACAATATCTATAGTCAAATTGACAGTGAGGCAAAGATGAGTTTTTCCGTTGATGTGCTGGCGAATATCGCCATCGAATTGCAGCGTGGGATTGGTCATCAGGATCGTTTTCAGCGCCTGATCACCACGCTACGTCAGGTGCTGGAGTGCGATGCGTCTGCGTTGCTACGTTACGATTCGCGGCAGTTTATTCCGCTTGCCATCGACGGTCTGGCAAAGGATGTACTCGGTAGACGCTTTGCGCTGGAAGGGCATCCACGGCTTGAAGCGATTGCCCGCGCCGGGGACGTGGTGCGCTTTCCTGCAGACAGCGAATTGCCCGATCCCTATGACGGTTTGATTCCTGGGCAGGAGAGTCTGAAGGTTCACGCCTGCGTTGGTCTGCCATTGTTTGCCGGGCAAAACCTGATTGGCGCATTGACGCTCGACGGGATGCAGCCCGATCAGTTCGATGTTTTCAGCGATGAAGAGTTACGGCTGATTGCTGCGCTGGCGGCGGGAGCGTTAAGCAATGCGTTGCTGATTGAGCAACTGGAAAGCCAGAATATGCTGCCGGGCGATGCCGCGCCGTTTGAAGCGGTGAAACAGACGCAGATGATTGGCTTATCGCCAGGCATGACGCAATTGAAAAAAGAGATTGAGATTGTGGCGGCGTCCGATCTCAACGTCTTAATCAGCGGTGAGACGGGAACCGGTAAGGAGCTGGTGGCGAAAGCGATTCATGAAGCCTCGCCACGGGCGGTGAATCCGCTGATCTATCTCAACTGTGCCGCACTGCCGGAAAGTGTGGCGGAAAGTGAACTGTTCGGGCATGTGAAAGGGGCGTTTACTGGCGCTATCAGTAACCGCAGCGGGAAGTTTGAAATGGCGGATAACGGCACACTGTTTCTCGATGAGATCGGCGAGTTGTCGTTGGCTTTGCAGGCCAAGTTGCTGCGAGTGTTGCAGTATGGCGATATTCAGCGCGTTGGCGATGACCGCAGTTTGCGGGTCGATGTGCGCGTGCTGGCGGCGACTAACCGCGACTTACGCGAAGAGGTACTGGCAGGGCGATTTCGCGCTGACTTGTTTCATCGCCTGAGCGTGTTTCCACTTTCGGTGCCGCCGCTGCGTGAGCGGGGCGATGATGTCATTCTGCTGGCGGGGTATTTCTGCGAGCAGTGTCGTTTGCGGCTGGGGCTCTCCCGCGTGGTATTAAGTGCCGGGGCGCGAAATTTACTGCAACACTACAGTTTTCCGGGGAACGTGCGCGAACTGGAACATGCTATTCATCGGGCGGTAGTACTGTCGAGAGCCACTCGCAGCGGCGATGAAGTGATTCTTGAGGCGCAACATTTTGCTTTTCCTGAGGTGACGTTGCCGCCGCCAGAAGCGGCAGCGGTGCCCGTTGTTAAGCAAAATCTGCGTGAAGCGACAGAAGCGTTCCAGCGTGAAACCATTCGCCAGGCACTGGCACAAAATCATCACAACTGGGCTGCCTGCGCGCGAATGCTGGAAACTGACGTCGCCAACCTGCATCGGCTGGCGAAACGTCTGGGATTGAAGGATTAAATAATCCCGGCCTGATAGAAATCCTGCAAGTTAATTGCGCCGGTGAGTTTGCCGTTTTCATCTACCACCGGTGCGGCAGTGATTTTGCGCTTCATCAGGATCTCTTTGGCGTCGATGGCACGGCTTTGCGCCTGTAATGTGGTGCCGCCTGTCGTCATCGCTTCATTAACTGGCGTGGTGAGTGCGCCGCCGCCAACCAGCCAGCGACGTAAATCGCCGTCGGTAAAGACGCCTTGTACCTGTTGTTGAGCGTCACATACCGCCACCAGCCCCAGACCGGTGCGGCTGAGCTCCAGCATCGCATCCATCACGCTGGCGGCTAACGCTACCTGCGGGATAGCGTCATCACGGCGCATCAGATGATGCACTTTATTCAGCAAGCGAGCGCCCAGTGCCCCAGCTGGGTGGGAGCGGGCAAAATCTTCTTCATTAAAACCGCGCGCCTGCATGACCGCCATCGCCAGCGCGTCACCCATCATCAGGGTATTGACGGTGCTGGAGGTCGGCGCAAGGTGCATCGGGCAGGCTTCGCGTTCTACGGAGATATCCAGCACCGCTTTTGCCGCCAGGCCCAGCGGTGACGTCGGTTTGCCGGTCATCGCCAGCAGCGCGATAGATTTATCTTCCAGACGCGGAATAATCAGATCCAGTTCCTTCGCGCCACCGGAGTAAGAGATAAACAGCATCACATCGCGGCTTTCAATCATCCCCAGATCGCCGTGCAGTGCTTCTGCCGGATGGACAAAAAAAGCCGGTGTGCCGGTACTGGCAAGTGTTGCGGCGATTTTCTTACCAATGTGGCCCGATTTGCCAATTCCCGAAACCACCACTTTGCCTTCGCAGTGCAGGATGATATTGGCGGCGCGAACAAAATCATCGCCCAGACGTTCCGGTAAACGGCTTGCTTCCTGCAACTCCAGCATTAACGTCTGACGTCCCGCGTTCAGTAGTGCTTCACTCATTGCTCTCTCCGGTTATGATCACATCGATCCCTTTCTCTTCCAGCGCCTGACGAAACGCCGGATCGATACCTGCGTCGGTAATCAGCTTATCGACGCTTTCAAGACTGCAAACTACGTTGGGGCTTTTACGGCCAAACTTTGATGAGTCCGCCATTAAAATCACTTCGCGCGCGGCATTGCACATTGCCTTACTGACGGTATAGACCTCGTTGAAGGTGGTTACGCCCGCATTGAGATCGATGCCGTCAGTACCCATGAATAATTTGTCGAAGGTGAAATGCTCGAAGGCATTCTCTGCCAGTTGCCCGTGAAATGAGGCCGATTTTTTGCGAAATGTTCCGCCTGGCATCAGGATGGTTTGTTCGTTATCCAGTTCAGATAGCGCATTGACGATATGCAGACTGTTGGTCATCACCGTGATGTTATTAAAGCGCGAGAGCAGGGGGACCATCTGCAAAACGGTACTGCCAGCATCAAGAATTATTGAGTCGCCATCATGAATAAAACTAACGGCAGCTTCTGCAATCAGCTCTTTCTTGTGGGTGTTGATGAGCGTTTTATGATCGATAGGCGGATCGGATTCCTCTTTATTCAACACCACTCCGCCATAAGTACGAATGACGGTTCCGGCATGTTCCAGAATGACCAGATCTTTGCGAATGGTTGTGCCTGTGGTGTCAAAGTATTGCGCCAATTCTTCAACCGAGCATTTACCCTGCTTTTGCAGATACTCCAGAATGGCGGCCTGACGCTGACGAGGTTTCATGGGCGTGATTACCTGATTTAGGTTTCAAAATGATAACTTCGCAAGCAAGTAACATTCACAACGAAATTATCCACGTTTCAGTTTAAGCGCCAATGATAGAGCATTCTGTGATAGTGGATCATGGGGAAAGATCACATCGGGCTGTAAATCACCCGCATGCATACCGGTAATTGCGGGAATTTTTTGCGGTCGGGCGAAGACGGTCAGTCCTTTCATAAACAAGGTGTCGACGATGCGCTGCTGATCGTCCAGGGCGATGGCGACCACGACCCGCGGTTTAAAGCGCCCGCTGGAACGGCCCACGCCGACCCGCCCTTGCTGGCATAGTGTGTCGAAGGCACGGTTAAAACGAGAAATTTGCCAGCCGCCTAAGGCCAGTTGCGCACACCAGGCGATAACGGCGACGGTGATGAGTGCGGATACCATAACTTTTCCTTAATGTAGTGGCGGAAGTCCTGTATGCCTGATGAGCGTAGCGCATCAGGCATTCTATAGTCTCACGGAGATCCTTAACGGATCTCCGCTGTTGATCAGAACATCACCTGACCGCCGGTGACATTGATCGACTGTCCGGTGCAGTACGACGCCTTAGGACTGGCGTAGAACAGCAGCATATTCAGCACATCTTGATAATCGCAGCCGCGTTTGAGCGGTACTTTGTCGATGTAATACTGCTCGACTTGATCCGGTTTGATACCCAGCTTGGTCGCGTATTGTGGCAACAGTGACTGGAACATCGGCGATTTCAGCAGGTTACCGAGCATCAGTGAATGCACCGTAATGCCGTACTCCGCCAGATCCAGCGCCAGTGATTGAGTCAGCCCGACGCCACCAAATTTCGCTGCGCTGTAGCCAGAGTTGTGTTTGCTACCCACTTTGCCGGATTTCGAGTTGATCTGAATAATGCGACCCTGAATCCCGTCGCGGATCATCAAACGCGAAAATTCACGGGCACACAGGAAATAACCCACCAGATTCACTTGTAGCGAACGGTCAAAATCGCCGAGCTGGAAGTCGCTGATAAAGGCTGCTTTTGCTATTCCGGCGCTATAGACCAGCAAATCCACGCGACCAAAGATTTCATCTACCCCACGAGAGAGCGCCAGAACGCTTTGCTCGCTGGTGGCGTCAGCACCAAAACCGTACGCCATACCTTCACCATATTCGGCGTTAATTTCTTGTGCCACATTTGCGGCTTTGTCGCTCTGAATATCGACAACCGCGACGCGATACCCCTCGGCAGCCAGACCGTGGCACAGGAACGCGCCTAAGGTTTGCCCACCACCGATGACAACGGCAACCTGATTCATTTTTTACTCCTTAACAGATTCAAACTTCAAAACCGATCCCGGCGCGATATCGTCGGGTACAGGGCCTGCCACATGGACAGTGCCCGGAAATTCCGCTTCGTTTAAACCATCGAAGCGCAGGGTGACATGACCCAGTTCGCGAAGGTTGTCTTCCGCCACGCTGCCAACAGCGGTCACCGGATAGCGATGCTGCCCGAGTGAAAATTGCAAACCGGGATGGAGTGCACCTTTCAACTCGCCGTGGCAATGAATGAAGCAATACTCTTCGAGGTCCGCTGGCGCGCCTTCACGAAAGGTGATGAGCATCTGGTCGCTGAGGGCGTCAGTGGCACTCGCGCCGATACGGGTGATGGTGGTCTGATAAATAACGGTCATGTTTCAGCCTCTATTGATAGATAAAACCGGAGACAAACCAGGCGATCAGTACAGTCGGCGCGCCGGTTAAAAAGCGGCTCACCAGTACAGAAGGGACACCGACGCGAACCGTGTCCTGACGAGCTTCCGCCAGCGACAAACCGACCGGGATGAAGTCGCAGGCCGCCTGCGCGTTGATGGCAAACAGTGCAGGTAAAGCCAGATGCGGCGGAATATTGCCGAGACCAATCTGCACGCCAATCAATACGCCGATAACCTGTGCGATAACTGCGCCTGGGCCGAGGAAAGGTGAAAGCAGTGGGAAGGAGCAGATGAGCGCCAGCATGACCAGACCCAGTGGATGGCTCGCCAGCGGAGCAAGACCGTGGGCAATCCAGTCACCAAGGCCAGAAGCCATAATGATGCCAATGAGCGCCGAGACGAATGCCATAAACGGCAGAATGGTTTTTAATACAGTGTCGATGGTGTCACGACCAGATTGAAACAGCACCGCAACGGCGGACCCCATGCCCATTCCCACCTTCGCCAGTAAACCATCGCTTTGTTCGGTGATTTTCTTACTGGTGTCATAGTCACGGCCCACGGAAGAGGGTTGTGGTGTCGCATCACCCACTACAGTGATGTTTTCTTCTTTTACGCCAGAGACATAAATATCTTCCACAATGTACTGCGCCAGCGGACCGGACTTGCCCGTCGAGTGGATATTAATGGTGGGAATACGTCGTTTCGGATAGATGCCGCAGCGTAATGTGCCGCCACAGTCGATTACCGCGACACCAATTTCCGCCTCCGCGGGTTCACCTTCTTTAAATCCGTCAATAGCCTGCCAGCCAGTAAGCTGTGCCAGTTTGTCAACAATCGCAGGCCGGGTACCGGCGGTGATATAGACGATTTTTTTTCCCGGCGTGGCTTTCAGCTCAAGCGGGCCGCCCCAGCCACCCGTTCCTTTTTCGATCCGAATATGCGTCATGATGTTGCTCCTGCCAGGTGAACTTTTTGTTCAAGTTGAATGCCCATCTTTTTCTCAAAAATGGCGGTGGTCAGATCGGTCACCCAGCCGCGGAAGAAATTGGTGACCAGACCAACCAGCAGATAACTTACCGCCAGTGGGCCAAGTGGCAGGTTCAGCGTTGTCAGACCGCTGGCAATGCCAAGATAAACAAACAGTTCGCCAGGGTTGATATGGGGGAAGAGGCCATTCATTGAGTGGCAGCTATAAGAGGCCGCCGCGTAGTAGCTGGGTTTGTACTTTTCCGGCATAAAGCGACCCAGGCTTAGGGTCATCGGATTGCAAAAGACAAACGTGCCAATGCACGGTAACAGTAGGTAACGGGAAACAGGGTTACCGGCGCAACGTTGAGCAAAACGTTCAATACGATGCTGACCGATAAAATTAATCAGTGCGTTCATGATAACCAGCAGGCTAATCAACAGCGGAAGAATGCCGGTCACCATCCCGGTAAACACCTCTCCGCCCTTTTGGAACAGCCCGATAAACCACTCTGCACCATGAGTAATGGTTTCTATCATTGTTCTCTCCTTCAGGATTTATTGTTTTATTACCAAACGGCAACCTAATCTAATCAGATTGAAAGATTTAAAAGTGTTATTTTGATCGCAAAG
>NZ_SJWV01000205.1:0-6675 GCF_004352695.1 Escherichia sp. KCJ4928 | reverse complement strand
ATTTTGTCCTCGGCACGCGCATCATTACCGGCGCTGGAAAACATCTGCGTTTTGGTGGCGAAGTGATGAAAAACGTTGCCGGATACGATCTCTCACGGTTAATGGCCGGAAGCTACGGTTGTCTTGGCGTGCTCACTGAAATCTCGATGAAAGTGTTACCGCGACCGCGCGCCTCCCTGAGCCTGCGTCGGGAAATCAGCCTGCAAGAAGCCATGAACGAAATCGCCCAGTGGCAACTCCAGCCGCTACCCATTAGTGGCTTATGTTACTTCGACAATGCGTTGTGGATCCGCCTTGAGGGCGGCGAAGGATCGGTAAAAGCGGCGCGTGAACTGCTGGGGGGCGAAGAGGTTGCGGGTCAGTTCTGGCAGCAATTGCGTGAACAACAACTGCCGTTCTTCTCGTTACCAGGTACCTTATGGCGCATTTCATTACCCAGCGATGCGCCGATGATGGATTTACCCGGCGAGCAACTGATCGACTGGGGCGGAGCGTTACGCTGGCTGAAATCGACAGCCGAGGACAATCAAATCCATCGCATCGCCCGCAACGCTGGCGGTCATGCGACCCGCTTTAGTGCCGGAGATGGTGGCTTTGCCCCGCTATCGGCTCCTTTATTCCGCTATCACCAGCAGCTTAAACAGCAGCTCGACCCTTGCGGCGTGTTTAACCCCGGTCGCATGTACGCGGAACTTTGAGGAGCAGGCTATGCAAACCCAATTAACTGAAGAGATGCGGCAGAACGCGCGCGCGCTGGAAGCCGACAGCATCCTGCGCGCCTGTGTTCACTGCGGATTTTGTACCGCAACCTGCCCAACCTATCAGCTTCTGGGCGATGAACTGGACGGGCCGCGCGGGCGCATCTATCTGATTAAACAGGTGCTGGAAGGCAACGAAGTCACGCTTAAAACACAGGAGCATCTCGATCGCTGCCTCACTTGCCGCAATTGTGAAACCACCTGTCCTTCTGGTGTGCGCTATCACAATTTGCTGGATATCGGGCGTGATATTGTCGAGCAGAAAGTGAAACGCCCACTGCCGGAGCGAATGCTGCGCGAAGGATTGCGCCAGGTAGTGCCGCGTCCGGCGGTCTTCCGTGCGCTGACGCAGGTAGGGCTGGTGCTGCGACCGTTTTTACCGGAACAGGTCAGAGCAAAACTGCCTGCTGAAACGGTGAAAGCTAAACCGCGTCCGCCGCTGCGCCATAAGCGTCGGGTTTTAATGCTGGAAGGCTGCGCCCAGCCTACGCTTTCGCCCAACACCAACGCGGCAACTGCGCGAGTGCTGGATCGTCTGGGGATCAGCGTCATGTCAGCTAACGAAGCAGGCTGTTGTGGCGCGGTGGACTATCATCTTAATGCGCAGGAGAAAGGGCTGGCACGGGCGCGCAATAATATTGATGCCTGGTGGCCCGCGATTGAAGCAGGTGCTGAGGCAATTTTGCAAACCGCCAGCGGTTGCGGCGCGTTTGTCAAAGAGTACGGGCAGATGCTGAAAAACGATGCGTTATATGCCGATAAAGCGCGTCAAGTCAGTGAACTGGCGGTCGATTTAGTCGAGCTTCTGCGCGAGGAACCGCTGGAAAAACTGGCAGTTCGCGGCGATAAAAAACTGGCCTTCCACTGCCCGTGTACCCTACAACATGCGCAAAAGCTGAACGGCGAAGTGGAAAAAGTGTTGCTTCGTCTTGGATTTACCTTAACGGACGTTCCCGACAGCCATCTGTGCTGCGGTTCAGCGGGAACATATGCGTTAACGCATCCCGATCTGGCACGCCAGCTGCGGGATAACAAAATGAATGCGCTGGAAAGCGGCAAACCGGAAATGATCGTCACCGCCAACATTGGTTGCCAGACGCATCTGGCGAGCGCCGGTCGTACCTCTGTGCGTCACTGGATTGAAATTGTAGAACAAGCCCTTGAAAAGGAATAACAAAATGAAAACTAAAGTCATTCTTAGCCAGCAAATGGCGAGTGCAATTATTGCCGCAGGTCAGGAAGAGGCGCAGAAAAATAACTGGTCGGTTTCCATTGCTGTTGCCGATGACGGCGGTCATCTGCTGGCGTTAAGTCGCATGGACGATTGCGCGCCGATTGCGGCTTACATCTCCCAGGAGAAAGCGCGTACCGCCGCGCTGGGGCGTCGTGAAACTAAGGGCTATGAAGAGATGGTGAACAACGGACGTACCGCGTTCGTGACTGCGCCGTTATTAACGTCGCTGGAAGGCGGCGTACCGGTTGTTGTTGATGGGCAAATTATTGGTGCCGTGGGCGTTTCTGGTTTAACCGGAGCACAGGATGCGCAGGTCGCGAAAGCGGCAGCAGCGGTGTTGGCGAAATAAGCGAAAACGAGGAGATAAACAATGAGTCAAACCATAACCCAGGGCCGTTTACGCATTGACGCCAATTTTAAACGTTTTGTGGATGAAGAAGTTTTACCGGGAACAGGGCTGGACGCTGCGGCGTTCTGGCGCAATTTTGATGAGATCGTTCACGATCTGGCACCAGAAAATCGTCAGTTGCTGGCAGAACGCGATCGCATTCAGGCGGCGCTTGATGAGTGGCATCGCAGCAATCCGGGGCCGGTAAAAGATAAAGCGGCCTATAAATCTTTCCTGCGTGAACTGGGCTACCTGGTGCCGAAACCGGAGCGCGTGACGGTGGAAACCACGGGCATTGACAGCGAAATCACCAGTCAGGCGGGGCCACAGCTGGTGGTTCCGGCAATGAACGCCCGCTACGCGCTGAACGCGGCGAACGCTCGCTGGGGCTCACTGTACGATGCGTTATACGGCAGCGACATCATCCCGCAGGAAGGGGCGATGGTCAGCGGCTACGATCCGCAGCGCGGTGAGCAGGTTATCGCCTGGGTTCGGCGTTTCCTCGATGAATCTCTACCGCTGGAAAACGGCAGCTATCAGGATGTGGTGGCGTTTCAGGTGGTCGATAAACAATTACGCATCCAGTTGAAAAATGGTAAAGAAACCACGTTACGTACCCCGGCGCAGTTTGTCGGTTACCGTGGCGATGCCGCTGCGCCGACCTGCATTTTGCTGAAAAATAACGGCCTGCATATTGAACTGCAAATTGATGCCAACGGACGGATTGGGAAAGACGATGCGGCGCACATCAACGATGTTATCGTCGAAGCTGCAATCAGTACCATTCTCGACTGCGAAGATTCGGTCGCGGCGGTTGATGCGGAAGATAAAATCCTGCTGTACCGCAATCTGCTGGGCCTGATGCAGGGGACTCTCCAAGAGAAAATGGAGAAAAACGGTCGACAAATCGTGCGTAAACTGAATGACGATCGTCAGTACACCGCCGCCGATGGCTCTGAAATTTCTCTGCACGGACGCTCGCTGCTGTTTATCCGCAACGTGGGTCATTTGATGACCATTCCTGTGATTTGGGACAGCGAAGGCAATGAAATCCCGGAAGGCATTCTTGATGGCGTCATGACTGGCGCGATTGCCCTCTATGATTTAAAAGTGCAGAAAAACTCGCGCACTGGCAGCGTCTATATTGTGAAACCGAAAATGCACGGTCCGCAGGAAGTTGCGTTCGCCAACAAACTGTTTACCCGCATTGAGACAATGCTCGGTATGGCACCGAATACCCTGAAAATGGGCATTATGGATGAAGAACGTCGGACCTCGCTGAACTTGCGTAGCTGTATCGCTCAGGCGCGTAACCGCGTGGCGTTCATCAATACCGGTTTCCTCGACCGTACCGGCGATGAAATGCATTCGGTGATGGAAGCTGGCCCGATGCTGCGTAAAAACCAGATGAAATCGACGCCTTGGATCAAAGCCTACGAACGTAATAATGTGCTTTCCGGCCTGTTCTGTGGGCTGCGCGGTAAAGCGCAAATCGGTAAAGGCATGTGGGCAATGCCGGACCTGATGGCAGACATGTACAGCCAGAAGGGCGACCAACTGCGTGCCGGGGCAAACACAGCCTGGGTTCCGTCGCCAACTGCCGCTACGCTCCATGCGCTGCACTACCACCAAACCAACGTACAGAGCGTGCAAGCCAACATTGCCCAGACCGAGTTCAATGCTGAATTTGAACCGCTGCTGGACGATCTGCTGACTATTCCGGTGGCTGAAAACGCTAACTGGTCGGTGGAAGAGATCCAACAAGAGCTGGATAACAACGTGCAGGGGATTCTGGGGTACGTGGTGCGCTGGGTGGAGCAGGGGATTGGTTGTTCAAAAGTGCCGGATATTCACAATGTGGCGCTGATGGAAGACCGCGCAACGCTGCGTATCTCCAGCCAGCATATCGCCAACTGGTTACGTCACGGTATTCTGACCAAAGAACAGGTGCAGGCGTCGCTGGAGAATATGGCGAAAGTGGTTGATCAGCAAAACGCTGACGATCCGGCTTATCGTCCGATGGCGGGGAATTTCGCTAACTCGTGTGCTTTTAAAGCTGCCAGCGATTTAATCTTCCTCGGCGTGAAACAGCCAAACGGCTATACCGAACCGTTATTACACGCCTGGCGTTTACGCGAAAAAGAAAGTCATTAATAGCGTCAAAAAAAGCCACGGCAAGTTTTATTGTCGGGGCTATGATAGTAACTGCGGTAGTACATTTATCCCGGAAATAACCGGAGCGATTATCAGGGTTTAACAATATTAAATACCCGTAGCGCATTACTAGCGGGCCTATAACAACAATATGGACATCTTAACGATACTCTGCGCCTGCGTGTGCAGAACAGAAACCCTTACCCGATATACTTGTTATGCCAGAGGTAGCAATTGCGTTAGCGGCGTACTGTTGCTGTAAAGTATAACGCCTATATTTTACAGTTCAGTCCTCTTTTGCTTATTACAACCTTAAGTATATCAAGCATATAAAGATAATAAGAGACTGAACAATATGGTTACCTGGACCCAAATGTATATGCCGATGGGAGGACTGGGGCTATCCGCTCTGGTCGCCCTGATCCCGATAATATTCTTCTTCGTTGCACTCGCGGTATTACGTCTGAAAGGACATGTCGCTGGAGCAATAACCCTTATATTATCTATCCTGATTGCAATATTCGCTTTTAAAATGCCGATTGATATGGCTTTTGCTGCTGCGGGCTATGGCTTTATTTATGGATTATGGCCTATTGCGTGGATTATTGTCGCGGCGGTGTTCCTCTATAAATTAACCGTTGCCAGCGGTCAGTTCGATATTATCCGCAGCTCGGTTATCTCCATCACCGACGATCAGCGTTTGCAGGTGTTACTGATTGGTTTCTCCTTTGGTGCGTTGCTGGAAGGAGCGGCTGGCTTTGGTGCGCCGGTGGCGATTACCGGTGCGCTGCTGGTGGGCCTGGGCTTCAAACCGTTATACGCGGCGGGGCTGTGTCTGATTGCCAACACTGCGCCAGTGGCGTTTGGTGCGTTGGGCGTGCCGATTCTGGTCGCCGGTCAGGTAACGGGAATCGATCCGTTCCACATTGGCGCAATGGCGGGACGTCAGTTACCGTTCCTGTCGGTTCTTGTGCCGTTCTGGCTGGTAGCAATGATGGACGGCTGGAAAGGGGTGAAAGAGACGTGGCCAGCGGCGCTGGTTGCTGGGGGAAGCTTCGCTGTCACTCAGTTCTTTACCTCTAACTATATTGGTCCGGAACTGCCGGATATTACTTCGGCGCTGGTGAGTATCGTCTCACTCGCTTTATTCCTTAAAGTCTGGCGGCCGAAAAATACCGAAACGGCAATCAGCATGGGGCAATCCGCAGGTGCGATGGTGGTAAATAAGCCATCTTCTGGCGGTCCCGTGCCTTCAGAATATAGTCTGGGGCAAATCATTCGTGCGTGGTCACCGTTTTTAATCTTAACGGTGCTGGTCACCATCTGGACCATGAAGCCGTTTAAAGCGTTATTTGCTCCGGGCGGCGCGTTTTATTCACTGGTGATTAATTTCCAGATCCCTCATTTGCATCAACAAGTGTTGAAAGCGGCACCCATTGTCGCCCAACCAACGCCAATGGATGCGGTGTTTAAATTCGACCCTCTCTCGGCTGGCGGCACCGCTATTTTTATTGCGGCGATTATCTCTATCTTCATCCTCGGCGTGGGCATCAAGAAAGGGATTGGCGTCTTTGCCGAAACGCTAATTAGTCTGAAGTGGCCGATATTGTCGATTGGCATGGTGCTGGCGTTCGCCTTCGTCACCAACTATTCCGGCATGTCCACCACGCTGGCGCTGGTACTGGCAGGTACAGGCGTGATGTTCCCGTTTTTCTCACCGTTCCTCGGCTGGCTGGGGGTATTCCTTACCGGCTCGGACACTTCTTCAAACGCCCTGTTTGGTTCACTGCAATCGACCACGGCGCAGCAAATCAACGTCTCTGACACTCTGCTGGTGGCAGCAAATACCAGCGGCGGCGTAACTGGCAAGATGATCTCCCCGCAATCTATCGCCGTGGCCTGCGCCGCGACGGGCATGGTGGGCCGAGAATCTGAACTATTCCGCTACACCGTGAAGCACAGTCTGATTTTTGCCAGCGTTATCGGCGTTATCACGTTGTTGCAGGCGTATGTGTTTACTGGAATGTTGGTCTCGTAAATCAATAATGCCGGATGATCGTTAATATCATCCGGCTTCATTTACATTATTCTGTCTTATTAATTGAAAATTATTTCTCGCTTTATTATCCATGCGGCAATAA
>NZ_SJWV01000204.1:0-6675 GCF_004352695.1 Escherichia sp. KCJ4928 | reverse complement strand
GCGCAATATACGCCAGGCCTCAATTTATTGTTAGTTAAATAAGATTAATCCAGCCATTCAGTATGGAACACACCTTCTTTATCAATGCGCTTATAAGTATGTGCACCGAAATAGTCACGCTGTGCCTGGATCAGGTTCGCAGGCAGAACAGCGGCACGGTAGCTGTCATAATAGGCAACCGCAGCGGCGAAGGTGGGAACCGGGATACCGTTCTGTACTGCATAAGCAACAACATCACGCAGCGCCTGCTGATAGTCATCGGCAATTTGCTTGAAGTACGGGGCCAGCAGCAGGTTAGCGATCTGCGGATTTTCGGCATATGCATCGGTGATTTTCTGCAGGAACTGCGCACGGATGATGCAGCCAGCACGGAAAATCTTCGCGATTTCGCCGTAGTTCAGATCCCAGTTGTACTCTTCAGACGCAGCACGCAGCTGAGAGAAGCCCTGAGCGTAAGAAACGATTTTGCCCAGATACAGCGCACGACGAACTTTCTCGATAAACTCAGCCTTGTCGCCTGCTGGCTGAGCTTGCGGGCCAGAGAGAACTTTAGACGCGGCAAGGCGCTGATCTTTCAGAGAAGAAATATAACGAGCAAACACAGACTCGGTAATCAGCGACAGTGGTTCGCCGAGATCCAGCGCGCTCTGGCTGGTCCATTTACCGGTACCTTTGTTTGCTGCTTCATCCAGAATCACATCAACCAGGTAGTTACCGTCTTCATCTTTTTTGGTGAAGATATCTTTGGTGATGTCGATCAGGTAGCTGCTCAGTTCACCGTTATTCCACTCGGTAAAGGTCTGTGCCAGTTCTTCGTTAGAGAGATTCAGGCCACCTTTAAGCAGAGAATAGGCTTCAGCAATCAGCTGCATATCGCCGTATTCAATACCGTTGTGAACCATCTTCACATAGTGACCTGCACCATCGGCACCAATATAGGTAACGCATGGCTCCCCGTCTTCAGCTACTGCAGCGATTTTGGTCAGGATTGGTGCAACCAGTTCATAGGCTTCTTTCTGCCCACCAGGCATGATGGAAGGACCTTTCAGCGCGCCCTCTTCACCACCGGAAACACCGGTACCGATGAAGTTAAAGCCTTCGGCAGAAAGCTCACGGTTACGGCGAATGGTGTCCTGGAAGAAGGTATTACCACCATCAATGATGATGTCACCTTTATCGAGGTATGGCTTGAGGGAATCAATAGCAGCATCCGTGCCAGCACCTGCTTTCACCATTAACAGGATGCGACGAGGCGTTTCCAGAGATTCAACAAACTCTTTCACCGTATAGTAAGGAACCAGTTTCTTGCCTGGATTTTCGGCAATCACTTCTTCCGTCTTTTCACGGGAACGGTTGAAAATAGAGACGGTATAGCCACGGCTTTCGATGTTGAGCGCAAGGTTGCGCCCCATCACTGCCATACCGACGACGCCGATCTGTTGCTTTGACATTGTTTACTCCTGTCAGGGGTGGTCACCGCCGAGTGTGCGGCTTAAATGTGGTATAGATGTTAACTCACTCATAGAGATGGTGAATAGCATTACCTTTGCTATACCACACTGAATATCTCATCTTTTCCGTCTTTTAAAACTTATTTATATGAAATTACTGAATTACTTGTTCAATAACGCAAGGATAAGTTTTGTCTTTTCTTCCATCAGCGGCACATCACCGCGCGATTCAACATTCAACCGCACCACCGGTTCGGTGTTGGAGGAGCGCAGGTTAAAGCGCCAGTCGGCAAAGGTCATGCTGATGCCATCGGTGCGATCCACCGCCAGCGCCTCACGGCTAAAATGCTGTTCCACGCGGTTAATCGCCTCAACGGGTTGCGCCAGTTTGCTGTTGATCTCACCGCTTGCCGGAAACGCCGCCATCCGGTCGCGCACCAGCTCTCCCAGCGTTTTTCCTTTCAGACACACCAGTTCGGCGACCAGCAGCCATGGGATCATGCCGCTGTCGCAGTAAGCAAAATCACGAAAGTAATGGTGGGCGCTCATTTCGCCACCGTAGATGGCGTCTTCCTTGCGCATCCGTTCTTTAATAAAGGCGTGTCCGGTTTTCGACATTACCGGGGTGCCACCTGTGGCCGTCACCACATCAACGGTGTTCCAGGAGAGACGCGGATCGTGGATGATCTTCGCGCCGGGATTTTTTTCGAGGAACGCTTCTGCCAGCAGGCCGACAATGTAGTAGCCTTCGATAAACTGCCCTTTTTCGTCAAACAGGAAGCAGCGGTCAAAATCGCCATCAAAGGCAATGCCCATATCCGCGCCGTGTTTGATGACCGCATTGCGGGTGTCGTCGCGGCATTCTGGCAGTAGCGGGTTAGGAATACCGTTGGGGAAATTACCGTCCGGCGTGTTGTGCACTTTGATCAATTCCACCGGTGCGCCGAGGGCTTTAAAGCGGGCTTCGATGGCGTCAACTACCGGACCCGCTGCGCCGTTCCCGGAGTTGATCACCAGCTTGAGCGGCGTGAGGTTTTTGACATTGATATAACCGAACAGGTGATCAACGTAAGCGTCACGCAGGTTGATTTGCTGATAGCGACCGCGTTTGGTTTCATCGACGGGAGGAAAGTCGTTGGCTTCAGCCAGGCGCTGGACATCGCGCAGTCCGGTATCACCGCTGATCGGGCGAGCCCCTTCGCGCACCAGTTTCATGCCGTTATAATCCATCGGGTTATGGCTGGCGGTAACTTCAATGCCGCCATCCACGCCGAGATGGAACGTGGCGAAATAGATCTCTTCGGTGCCGGACATACCGATATCCAGCACATCGACGCCCGCATCCTGTAAACCTTTCGCCAGCGCCAGTTTTAAGGTTTCGCTGGTGAGGCGGACGTCACCGCCTAACACAATGGTTTTCGGTTTGAGAAATTCGCCATAGGCGCGACCAATGCGCCAGGCAATATCTTCATTCAGTTCTTCGCCTAATTTTCCGCGAATATCGTAGGCTTTAAAACAGGTTAATTTTTCCATACTAATTTTACCGTAATCTCAGACACGACCATATTTGTCAGCAAAACGTACAATGTCATCCTCTCCCAGATAAGAACCTGAGCGAATCTCAATCAGTTCTAAAGGGATCTTTCCAGGATTCTCCAGACAGTGTGTTGACCCAACAGGAATATAGATAGACTCGTTTTCACCGAGGAGTTTAGTTTGTTCGTTAATTGTTACTTGTGCAGCTCCTGCGACGACAATCCAATGCTCAGCACGATGGTGATGCATCTGAAGTGAGATACTTTCACCTGGTTTTACCGTCAATCGCTTAACCTGATAACGGCTCCCGGTATCAATCGAGTCATATTTACCCCAGGGACGATAAACTTCGCGATGAGTATGATGTTCGTGGCGCCCGTTAGCTTTTATCGATTCGACTATTTTCTTCACATCCTGAACGGCGTTACGATTGGCAATCAATACAGCATCCTTAGTCTGCACAACAACCAAATCTTTCACGCCAACTGTAGTCAAAAGCCCTGATTCAGAATACAGGAAGCTGTTTTTGGTATTGCAGGATAATACATCACCTGTGACGACATTACCCTCTGGCGTCTTATGGCTAATATCCCATAGCGAAGACCAGGAACCGACATCACTCCAGCCCGCATCCATTGGCACAACAACAGCATCGGAAGTCTGCTCCATCACAGCATAGTCAACTGACTCATCAGGACAAGCCCTGAAAGCATCTTCATCAACGCGAATAAAATTAAGGTCAGGCTCAACAGCACTCATTGCCTTTTCGCATGCTTCAAGAATATCCGGGCGGTATTTTTTTAGTTCCTCAAGATAGCGATCGGCGCGGAACAGGAACATCCCACTATTCCAGTAGTATTCACCGCAGGAAACGTAGGCTTCAGCCGTTTCAAGATTAGGTTTCTCAACGAATTGCGCGACGTCGAATGCATCTGCATGTTCAACACCATCGCACGGCACACCGCGGCGAATGTAACCATAGCCAGTCTCTGCTTTATTCGGGACTATACCAAATGTCACAAGCTTTCCATTTTCAGCATAAGGAAGCGCCTTACGAACGGAATCACGGAATGCTTCTTCATTTTTTATGACGTGGTCGGCGGCAAGAACCAGCATGAGCGCCTTACCTTCGGGCTGGGCACGAGTTGCGGCTAGTGCAGCCAACGCTATCGCCGGAGCAGTATTACGACCAATCGGTTCGAGGATAATATTCTCGGTGAGTTTATTCATCTGGCGAAGTTGCTCAGCAACAATAAAGCGGTGCTGTTCATTACAAATAACGACAGGACTTTCACACACGATGCCCTGCAGTCGGTGTATTGTCGCTTGTAACATAGTCAGTTCACCTTCCAGACAAAGAAATTGTTTTGGATAGAGAACACGAGAAAGCGGCCATAAACGACTACCAGAGCCTCCGGCCATAACAACAGGAAATAATGGCATAATTGCACTCACTTTAAAGATGAATATAAATTAATTATATTTTTAACCATCAATTCTTTAGTAAACATGGTATCAAATCTGGCCTTAGCGCCTTTACTAAACGTTGCACTGTTTTGAACAACAGAAACTATACCTTTAGCAAGTGCTTTGGCATCATTAGGCTCAACAACAATACCAGTCTCGTTATGCTGATTAACCCAAGCCACGCCACTTCGGGGAATATTTGTCGACACAAGCGGTCTGGAGAAACTCATAGCCTCTAACTGGACTACACCAAATGCTTCAGATTCATGAATAGATGGCAAACAAAAAACGTCGCATGATTTGTAATAGGATGCTAAATCCGAATAATTGATGCTACCAAGAAGAACGACTTTATCTGACAATCCATCATTAGCAACCTTTTGCTTTAATGTGTCAATTAGTGGGCCTGTTCCACCAATAAGAACAATGTAATCCGGAGGAAGCTCCTTCGCAGCATCAATCAGATATTCCATACCTTTGTAATAAACAAGACGCCCAAGAGAAAAAACTATCTTTTTATTTTGATAGCGTTTTTTTATACTTTTTTCAAGCTCATCATTTAGCGGCATAACATGAGTATCAACTCCAATAGGAATACAAACAATTTTATCCTGATAAGGTTGCAAAGTTGGAGAAGACTGCCCATAAACAGGACTTGTAACTATAATACAGGTACATTTATCTAAAATCCATTTTTGCAACGGCGCAAAAAGCAATAATAGTTTTTTTTGCTTAACAATATCGCTGTGCCAGTGGAGAACTATTTTTCCTTTTGGTGGAAATAAAAAAAGCGCCAACACAGCCATTGGATTTGGAAGATGAACGTGAATAACATCATAGTTATTTCTGATCGCTCTCCAGCGTAAAATCAAGGAGAAAGATAGCGGTGTCGAGAAAAGCTGTGCAAACAATTTCTGGCGGTAAACCTTATAACGAAACTTTCCGTCGTCTTTTCTTTCCCCAATAGGATCAACACAGAGAACGTCAACAGGCTGACCATTACTTTTTGTAATTCCTTCGCTAATATCAAATGCAACCTGCTCAATTCCCCCGTGTACTGGAGGATAAAATTTACTAAATTGTAAAACCTTCATTCAAATATTCCTTTGAGAGATGACATCCATAAGTTTCGATGCAACATCCCGTACGTCAAATTGTTCCAGTCTACGATATCCATTGCAAATCAATACAGGGCTGAGCTCATCATAATTTTCGATCAGCTCACGTAACTTACTACTAAAATCTGATGAGTCCTCTGGATTGAAATAGTAAGCAGCATCACCACAAACTTCAGGGATGCTTGCGCGGTCAGAAGCCATTACGGGACAGCCACGTTGCATCGCTTCAAGTGGAGGAAGGCCGAAACCTTCATACAGTGAAGGATAGACAAAAACTGAAGCTTGTCTATACTTTAACTCTAAGTCATCGTCTGATAGATAGCCACAGAATATAATGTTCTCATGCTGAGAAAAAGTCACCTTTGAGAAAGCAGCTCCTAACCCTCCAACAACGATGAGCTTATAACCTTTGATTTGCGAATTTAAAAAAGAATTAATAATAAACTCTATATTTTTTCTAGGTTCTAAGGTACCAACCAATAAAATCTCTTTACGCCTAACCGCTTTATTTTCAATATTATTCTTGATATTAATAGATGTGTCTACTGAATTTCGTAATACAGTGATCTTGTCAGAGTCTACCGCCAGATATTTCTCTATCTCTGATTTCGAAAAATCACTAACCGTGAAGATACCTCTAGCGAATCTTGCCTGAATAGCATAGTTAACCTTGTATACTGCACGATATAACAAACGGAACCACTTGGGATGTGCGTACAATGACATATCATGGATAGTAAAGTAACAATTTTTATAAAAAGCAGGTGATAAGCCAGTAAAACAGAGCAGCAACGGATTACCAACGCTTCTTAGATAACGAGGGAGTTCGATTTGTTCCCAAAAATGTCCATTACGATTTCCTATTTGAAGGATATTAAACTCGTCCCGCCAATTCTCATCAATGAGATCAGTTTTCGGTGTCAAAAAACAGATATCAGGAATGTGTTTAACGAGTTCCCGGCATAAAACTAATGCATATTGCTGCACACCGGTTTTACGCTGAGTCAAGAATCTTGCATTAATATAGATCATTTATTACTCGGCATTCTGTAAATATAACACTGAAACATGAAGAAAGAATAAAAAAGAATAAATCTAAAAGG
>NZ_SJWV01000203.1:0-6679 GCF_004352695.1 Escherichia sp. KCJ4928 | reverse complement strand
GATATATATTACCTGAGAGAAAGTTTTACCCCTCACCTGTCAATTCACTCACTGGAAATTTAATTATGAAATTACCTGTAAAGTTATTAATGAGCCTTATATCTCTGGTCAGCGTTATTGCACGTGCCGGGGAATATAAAAATTACAGCCGGGATGAAATAAAATACTGGCGATATACATCATACAAGGGGGGGAAACTTCCGGAAGGTTTCACTGATGAGAAATTTTCCAGCGCCATTTACAACGGAAGAATATTTACAATGAAACGTTTACATACCCTTATGTTATTTCTGGCGGTTCTGTTCACGGGCTTTAACTTTAACGCAGAAGCGGCTACCGTAAAACAAGCTCTTAGTTGTAACCCGGAAGCCTGGGCTGAACAACCTGGAGCGTGTCCATCAACGTACGAGTTGTACGAAGGTGACGCTACCTACAAAGCCGCTATCGACAAAGCATTAAAACCGGTCGGACTGAGCGGCATGTTCGGTAAAGGCGGCTATATGGATGGCCCTGGTGGAGGTATCACGCCAGTAAACATTAACGGTACAGTCTGGTTCCAGGGCGACGGTTGCAAAGCCAATACCTGCGGCTGGGACTTTATCGTAACACTCTATAACCCAAAAACCCATGAAGTTGTTGGCTACCGTTACTTTGGTTTAGATGACCCGGCCTACCTGGTTTGGTTCGGTGAAATTGGCGTGCATGAATTCGCGTATCTGGTGAAAAACTACGTAGCTGCGGTTAACTAATTTAAGGAGTCTATCATGAAAACTTTTATCAAAACTTTACTCGTTGCTGTAACTATTCTGTTCTCTGTCTTCGCTACTGCGAAACAAGTAAAACTGCCAAATAACATCAAATACGTTAATACTACAGAAGCGTTTTCCTGTACCGAAATTGACGGTATGAATTGCCAGACAAAGAATCAGTTCAACTATAAAGATAACAGCTATGTTTTCGTGCTTGAACGTGGTGGTGCCTGGTGCTACGACTACACTGTCTCGGTAGTTAACCTGAAAACCGGGAAAGCACAAATGATTGAATACGGGGACAATCAACTGTGCTCAGGTAGCAACAAACCGTTCTTCGAAATCAAAAATGGCGTACCGACGGTAGGAGTCATCGACACATCCGGAAAACCTGTCGTTGTAGCCCAGGACAAACTTAAAATCTAAGGAGTAAACCATGCGTTTCTCTGCACATTATTAATATCAAAGGTAAATACAGCCCCAGCCATTGTTACCGGAAAGCCGCTTAATGCGTGGCTCGCCAGTGAAAGGCCTCTCAGACAATAAACCTTATTCATTTCACCCGTCAGGCCGCGTCTTCTCCGGGAGACGCGGCTTTTTTCATTTATTGCACCAGTAAATCTTAACCACCGATAAGGAGCAAAGTATGCGATTAGCAAGTCGTTTTGGTTATGCTGCAAACCAGATACGCCGTGACCGTCCGCTGACACATGAAGAACTGATACGCCATGTACCCAGTATTTTTGGGGAAGACCGGCACACCTCCCGCAGTGAACGGTATGCGTACATTCCCACCATTACCGTCCTGGAAAATCTGCAGCGGGAAGGCTTTCAGCCGTTCTTCGCCTGCCAGACCCGTGTGCGCGACCCGGGCCGCCGGGGATACACAAAACACATGCTGCGTCTGCGGCGGGCCGGAGAGATAAACGGAGAACATGTCCCTGAAATTATTCTGCTCAACTCTCATGACGGTACCTCCAGCTACCAGATGCTGCCGGGTTACTTCAGGTTCGTCTGCCAGAACGGGTGCGTCTGTGGCCAGTCTCTGGGGGAAGTACGTGTTCCGCACCGGGGAAATGTGGTGGACAGAGTCATTGAAGGGGCTTACGAGGTGGTGGGCGTGTTTGACCGGATAGAGGAGAAGCGTGATGCCATGCAGTCGCTGGTCCTGCCGCCACCGGCACGCCAGGCGCTGGCACAGGCGGCACTGACTTACCGTTATGGTGACGAACATCAGCCCGTCACCACCGCCGACATTCTGACGCCGCGACGCCGGGAGGATTACGGTAAGGACCTGTGGAGCGCATATCAGACCATCCAGGAGAATATGCTGAAAGGCGGGATTTCCGGTCGCAGTGCAAAAGGAAAACGTATCCATACCCGGGCCATTCACAGCATTGATACCGACATTAAGCTCAATCGCGCATTGTGGGTGATGGCAGAAACGATGCTGGAGAGCCTGCGCTGATGCCGTTTCCCTGAGTGAGGGAATCATTCAGCTTTCGTTCCTGAAAAACACACATTTATTTGTTATTTAAGGAGTTATCTCATGAAAACCGTTTCTCAGAATACCCCCACAATTTATTCAGCTACAACACCAGAGAATAATCCGCCTCAGTTGGTTGCCAGCCTCGTCCCTGATGAACAGCGCATCAGCTTCTGGCCGCAGCATTTTGGCCTCATTCCACAGTGGGTGACCCTGGAGCCCCGCGTCTTCGGCTGGATGGACCGTCTGTGCGAAGACTACTGCGGTGGTATCTGGAATCTGTACACCCTGAACAACGGCGGGGCATTTATGGCACCCGAACCGGATGACGATGATGACGAAACATGGGTACTGTTCAATGCCATGAACGGTAACCGCGCAGAAATGAGCCCGGAAGCCGCCGGTATTGCCGCCTGTCTGATGACGTACAGTCATCATGCCTGTCGTACGGAGAATTATGCCATGACGGTCCATTATTACCGGTTGCGGGATTACGCCCTGCAGCATCCGGAATGCAGCGCCATTATGCGCATCATCGACTGAATGGAGAGAAGCACAATGCAACAACTTTCCTTTCTGCCCGGAGAGATGACGCCCGGCGAGCGCAGCCTCATTCAACGGGCCCTGAAAACCCTGGACCGCCATCTTCATGAACCCGGCGTGGCCTTCACCTCCACCCGTGCAGCACGGGAATGGCTGATTCTGAACATGGCGGGACTGGAGCGTGAAGAATTCCGGGTGCTGTATCTGAATAACCAGAATCAACTGATTGCCGGTGAAACCCTCTTTACCGGCACCATCAACCGCACGGAAGTCCATCCCCGGGAAGTGATTAAACGCGCCCTGTACCACAATGCCGCTGCCGTGGTGCTGGCACACAATCACCCCTCCGGTGAAGTCACACCCAGTAAGGCAGACCGCCTTATCACGGAACGTCTGGTACAGGCACTGGGCCTGGTGGATATCCGGGTGCCGGACCATCTGATAGTCGGTGGCAACCAGGTTTTCTCCTTTGCCGAACATGGTCTGCTTTAACCCTTCACAACCACATCACACCTGTTTTCACTTTTATCTTCTGTCTTCAGAGGTATCCCATTATGAAAATTATCACCCGTGGTGAAGCCATGCGTATTCACCAACAACATCCGACATCCCGTCTTTTTCCGTTCTGTACCGGTAAATACCGCTGGCACGGCAGTGCTGAAGCGTATACCGGTCGTGAAGTGCAGGATATTCCCGGTGTGCTGGCCGTGTTTGCTGAACGCCGTAAGGACAGTTTTGGTCCGTATGTCCGGCTGATGAGCGTCACCCTGAACTGAGTGGGAATTCTGATGAGCAGAATTATCGCCACTACCGGACCATTCTTAGCCGATTTTCTGTAAGGATTTTATCGTGTCAGACACACTCCCCGGGACAACACTTCCCGACGACAATCACGACCGCCCCTGGTGGGGGCTGCCCTGCACCGTGACGCCCTGTTTCGAGGCACGTCTGGTGCAGGAGGGTAACCGGTTGCATTACCTTGCCGACCGCGCCGGTATCAGAGGCCTGTTCAGCGATGCAGATGCGTACCACCTGGACCAGGCCTTTCCGCTGCTGATGAAACAACTGGAACTCATGCTCACCAGTGGTGAACTGAATCCCCGCCATCAGCATACCGTCACGCTGTATGCAAAAGGGCTGACCTGCAAAGCCGATACCCTCAGCAGTTGTGGTTACGTTTATCTGGCTGTTTATCCGACGCCCGAAATGAAAAATTAACTCTCCAGAATAGCCTTCTGCTACGGCCTGGTGTTTTCACCACGCCACTTTTCCATTTTTATATCTGCATATCAGGAAAATCTTCAGTATGAAAACATTACCTGTATTACCCGGGCAGGCGACCAGTTCTCGCCCGTCTCCTGTTGAAATCTGGCAGATACTGCTGTCCCGACTGCTGGACCAGCACTATGGCCTCACACTGAATGACACACCTTTTGCCGATGAACGTGTGATTGAGCAGCATATTGAGGCAGGCATTTCACTGTGTGATGCGGTGAACTTTCTCGTGGAAAAATACGCGCTGGTGCTACCGACCAGCCGGGATTCAGCGCCTGTACCCGCTCTCAGTTAATAAACAGCATCGATATCCTCCGGGCTCGCAGGGCGACCGGCCTGATGACCCGCGACAATTACAGAACGGTAAATAACATTACCCTGGGTAAGTATCCGGAGGCGAAATGATGACACTGGAAGCCGACAGCGTTAACGTACAGGCGCTGGATATGGGGCACATTGTCGTTGACATTGATGGTGTTAATATCACTGAACTGATTAATAAGGCCGCTGAAAAAGGTTATTCACTCCGCGTGGTGGATGACCGTGACTCTACCGAAACACCGGCAACTTATGCCAGCCCTCACCAGTTGCTGTAAGACAATGCAGTGATGCAGGGTATAGTGCCATTAACCACAGAAACAGCACTGTTGTCCTGTATTAAGCAGGCAAGAGAAGATGTCCTTACCCTGCGCCATCTGCAGCTTCTGCACCAGAACCGGTGAATCTCACTCAACAGGCTTCATTTCCCCTGACGCCAGCCTGAATACAGCTGGCGTTTTCATTTATAAACAGAAAGGAAAACCGATAATAATGGAATGGACGCCCCGACCATGAAGCAACGGTAGGATATTACTGATAAACCTTCCAGTGGAGGTGCGTTATGGCCGTTTTAACGATTAGCATTGACCTGACAAAAAATGAATTCCAAATCCACGGTCTGGGTAGGAACAGAAAAATCTAAGCTCAGAAAACGGATTAAAGTAAGCGTCAACGGAGCACCGTATTGACGCTTATTTATTGGTGAGAACTACGTTCCATGGCAGGAGTTCGTCAACACGGTTGGAGGGCCATTCCGGCAGTATGCTCAGAATATGGCGCAGATACGCTTCCGGATCGATACCGTTCAGACGGCAGGTGCCTGCTTTTCCGGCAACAAGCAGGAATCTCAGCGCTGAAGCAGGAATTAGAGGTAAAAACGCCCTACCGGGCCATGAATCACCCGGTCATTGGAGTAGTAACCAAAGCAGATTTAGCCAGCATGGAACAAATATCTTTGGTGAAAAGTTGGTTACGGGAAGCTGGAGCGCACAACGTGTTAGTAACCAGTGCAGTTAATAACAATGGAGTTACAGAACTTTTTGCCTTGCTGCATACAGAAGAAGGCTGTTGTTAATTTCGATTGGTTCTCAGATGAGAATGATGACGGTGATACACAGATAAGAATCAATGAGCAATGAGGGTTGCCGGGCAACCCTCATTGAATAAAACGGGAATTACTTCGCTTCGCCGTTTTTCATTTCGCCCATAGCTTTCAGCTTTTTGGAGATATCGCGGCGTTCTTTGGAGAGCTCGGCATTTTTGATGATGTAATCGTCAACGCGATCTTCATAGTCACCTTTCATGCTGGCGATGATGCCCTGGATTGCTTCAACGCTCATCCCTGGCTTGATGTAATCGCTCAGGTTGTCCAGCAACAGGACGCGCTTCTGGTTGTCACGGATCTTTTTCTCAACGTCCTGAATTTCACGTTGCAGTTTGTTCTTACGACGGAACAGACGAACAAATTCCAGTACGTCCTGGAATGAAGGCTTGGTAGTTTCCATTTTTATACCCCTGATAATGTGAGAGTCGGATTCGTTTAAGCAACCGCTATTCGTTAGGGCCAACATTACTCATAGCTGCCGCAGATGACAATGCTTTTATCCCTTTTCACTATCATACCCTTTATCCTTGCTGAATCGAAGCAGCAGCAAGATGATTCTGAAGTTCAGGAATTATTTGCGCAAGGCCCGGCAAATCAGATTCGATAGCAACTCAAGCTGATGTGCCGTTTCCATGTTCAGCCACACATAACCATAGATTGGTGTTTCCACAACCTTCAGGTCATGGTGGTTATCGAGCAACTGACGCAGCTCTTCCACAGCATCGTTCAATTTTTCCGTATTGGCAAAAACCGGCTGCGGATTACCTTCGTACAGCGCATGAACAAGGCTCAGCAGTATTTGCTGCATCATGTGCTGGGTATCACGAAGTTTTTGCGCGTTCAATAACACGAAATGGCTGGGGCGCGTGGCCCAGTACGCATTGATTTGCAACTCCAGCATACAAACCAGATTGCGGTTAATGGTCTGGATACCTTCATATATCGATTTGGGAATACGGGTTTCTTTGCTGGCGGGCGCAATCAGCCCACGCATTTTCACGGCATCGGTCAGCAGTTTTTGTAGATGGCTTTCCAGACGTGGGCGTTCGAGTAAGTTCGGTGAGAATGCAGATTGATAGATACTGTTATGGCCTGCAAGTTTTTTCCTGGTCCGGTTTCCCGGATTGCAGGCATGCCAGACACAGCGCCGTCAGGCGCTGTTTTTTTCATCCCTTCCGCGATTTTTACGCCGCTACCGGATTA
>NZ_SJWV01000202.1:0-6856 GCF_004352695.1 Escherichia sp. KCJ4928 | reverse complement strand
ATACTGGGAACCGCTTCAAATTTAACGCGATAATTTTTCTCTTTTTGCTCTGGTTCCATCGCAACAAAACGTACGGTTTTGCTACTACCGGCTGGTAAAGCAAATTTAGGTGGCATAACAACCAGATGATTTGCATCACCGGATTTAATCTCAACTTCATTTTCCTGAGGCGTCGATGGATTATCGATACGGAATACTGTCGCCTTGATGTACTGAACTTCATTACTTTTAGATATTACGCGAACGTTGCCTTCACCCTGACTATTAATGGAAACAGCCATAGGATAAACAGTCATATTTGACTGTGCCAAAAAAGGAGCGAACACGAATAAAAGCGGCGTAAGCCGTGATAAGAGATTAATTTTCGCCACCATATAAATTTGATCTTACAATATTGTTTCCAAAAAGTTGGTGTATTAGAGATGTAGATTTATTGTAAGTCAATATAAAAAAGCATTTTTAGTTAATATTAAATTTAAAGGCTGGGAATTAACTTACTGAAATTTAGTAGCTTTCACAATGACGATACTTATTTTTTAGGAATTTATAAATATTCACAATATTAATTCAATACATTAATTCAATCACCAAATTTATATATGACCAATGGCATACCCATGAATAAAGTGGTATGATAACTTCGTCCGCATTCCACTCCGGGAGACGCATATGGAAATCACTGAACCACGCCGTTTGTATCAACAACTTGCCGCTGACCTGAAAGAGCGCATCGAACAGGGCGTCTATCTGGTAGGTGATAAACTGCCTGCAGAACGCTTTATTGCCGATGAAAAGAACGTCAGCCGTACGGTAGTTCGTGAAGCCATCATCATGCTGGAAGTTGAAGGCTATGTCGAAGTGCGTAAAGGTTCAGGTATTCATGTGGTTTCCAGCCAGCCGCGCCATCAGCAGGCGGCTGACAATAATATGGAATTCGCCAATTACGGTCCGTTTGAGTTGCTTCAGGCTCGCCAGCTCATCGAAAGTAATATTGCCGAGTTCGCGGCAACTCAGGTAACGAAACAAGACATCATGAAACTGATGGCCATTCAGGAACAGGCGCGCGGCGAACAATGCTTCCGTGATTCCGAGTGGGATTTACAGTTCCACATTCAGGTAGCCCTGGCGACGCAGAACTCCGCCCTGGCGGCCATCGTTGAAAAAATGTGGACCCAACGTAGCCATAACCCGTACTGGAAAAAACTGCACGAACACATTGATTCCCGTACCGTCGATAACTGGTGTGATGACCACGATCAAATCCTCAAGGCGCTGATTCGCAAAGATCCTCATGCTGCTAAGCTGGCAATGTGGCAGCACCTGGAAAACACCAAGATCATGTTATTCAACGAAACCAGCGACGACTTCGAGTTCAATGCCGACCGCTATCTGTTCGCCGAAAACCCGGTAGTGCATCTCGATACGGCCACCAGCGGCAGTAAATGAAATACCTGTCCGACAGGCGCTGCGACGCGCCTGTTTGTCTCGTCGGTAAGCGAAAAGTATAAAGTGTCAGCCTGTGTAAATCCTCTCGCCACCCTCCCCTGCATTCAGCAAAATCAGACTCCACGGACATGTAATTTTGATAACGAACAACGTTGACCTTTGTTACAATTAGATTCAATTTGAATTTATGTTTTTGAATGCTTTCTTATCTCACGATTTAACAGGGAATAGTTCAGGCTGTGTTGATGTATCAAACCCGCAGAACATACCAAAACAGCAATAACATTGCGGTAGTGCATCTTTTAAAACCAGCGTGGCGTTAACCGATTCACCAGGAATAATGAATGGAACTTTTGACCCAATTGCTGCAAGCCCTGTGGGCGCAGGATTTTGAAACCCTGGCCAATCCATCGATGATTGGCATGTTGTATTTTGTCTTGTTTGTAATTTTGTTCCTTGAAAACGGCTTGCTTCCAGCGGCCTTTTTACCGGGCGACAGTTTACTGGTATTGGTCGGCGTGTTGATTGCGAAAGGCGCGATGGGTTACCCGCAAACGATTCTGCTGCTGACCGTTGCCGCCAGCCTCGGCTGCTGGGTCAGCTATATTCAGGGGCGATGGCTGGGCAATACCCGCACCGTACAAAACTGGCTATCTCATTTACCCGCGCATTATCATCAACGCGCACACCATCTTTTTCATAAACACGGTTTATCGGCGCTGTTAATTGGTCGCTTTATTGCGTTTGTCAGAACACTGCTGCCGACGATTGCCGGGTTATCAGGGCTGAATAACGCGCGCTTTCAGTTTTTCAACTGGATGAGCGGTCTGCTGTGGGTATTGATCCTGACAACTCTGGGTTACATGCTCGGCAAAACGCCGGTATTTTTAAAGTACGAGGACCAGCTGATGTCATGCCTGATGCTGCTCCCGGTGGTGCTGCTGGTGTTTGGCCTGGCAGGTTCTCTGGTCGTGTTATGGAAAAAGAAATATGGAAATCGGGGGTAAGGGATGCAAATACCTCGCATGTCGCTTCGCCAGCTAGCCTGGTCCGGCACTGTTTTACTTCTGGTCGGCACGCTGTTGCTGGCCTGGTCCGCGGTTCGCCAGCAAGAGTCTACGCTGGCGATTCGTGCCGTTCATCAAGGCACAACGATGCCAGACGGTTTTTCGATCTGGCATCACCTTGACGCTCATGGCATTCCTTTCAAAAGTATCACCCCCAAAAACGACACTCTGTTAATTACATTTGACTCCAGCGACCAGAGCGCCGCCGCAAAAGCGGTCCTCGACAGAACATTGCCCCATGGCTACATCATTGCGCAGCAGGACAATAACAGTCAGGCTATGCAGTGGCTGACCCGGTTACGGGATAACTCTCATCGCTTCGGATAACTTCCTGTTATCCGAAACATATCACTCACTTTGGTGATTTCACCGTAACTGTCTATGATTAATGAGGCGGTGGTTAACACTACCGCTTCGTTGTCTGGACAATCGTTCCTTTGTAATAGGTCCGAATCACAATGGAAGGTTCAAGAATGAAATACCGCATCGCTTTAGCTGTTTCTCTCTTTGCTCTTAGTGCCGGTAGTTATGCCACTACCCTGTGTCAGGAAAAGGAGCAAAATATCCTTAAGGAGATCAGCTATGCCGAAAAACACCAAAACCAGAATCGTATTGACGGTCTGAATAAAGCCCTGAGTGAAGTCCGGGCCAACTGTTCAGATAGCCAGCTGCGTGCCGATCATCACAAGAAAATCGCAAAGCAGAAAGATGAGGTGGCGGAACGCCAGCAAGATTTAGCCGAGGCGAAGCAAAAAGGCGATGCCGATAAGATTGCCAAACGCGAACGGAAACTGGCAGAAGCGCAGGAAGAGCTGAAAAAGCTGGAAGCGCGCGACTACTAACTCACAATAGTCACTACTTACTCACCTGGAGAAAACTATGTCGAAAGAACACACTACGGAACATCTGCGTGCTGAGTTGAAATCCCTTTCCGATACGCTGGAAGAGGTGCTTAGCTCATCTGGCGAGAAGTCGAAAGAAGAGTTGAGTAAGATTCGTAGCAAAGCGGAGCAGGCACTGAAACAGAGCCGTTATCGCCTGGGTGAAACCGGTGATGCCATCGCCAAACAAACCCGTGTCGCGGCGGCGCGTGCTGATGAGTATGTGCGTGAAAATCCGTGGACCGGCGTGGGAATTGGCGCTGCAATCGGTGTAGTGCTCGGCGTTCTGCTGTCGCGTCGTTAATTATGGCGGACACTCATCACGCGCAAGGGCCCGGTAAAAGCGTTCTGGGCATCGGGCAGCGAATTGTTTCCATCATGGTTGAAATGGTGGAAACACGTCTGCGGCTGGCGGTGGTGGAGCTGGAAGAGGAAAAAGCTAATCTCTTTCAACTTTTACTGATGCTGGGCCTGACGATGCTTTTCGCTGCATTTGGTCTTATGAGCCTGATGGTGCTAATTATTTGGGCGGTTGATCCGCAATATCGCCTGAATGCGATGATTGCCACCACCGTGGTGTTGCTGCTACTGGCACTAATTGGCGGTATCTGGACGTTACGTAAATCGCGTAAATCCACCTTGCTGCGCCATACACGCCATGAGCTGGCAAACGATCGGCAACTGCTCGAGGAGGTGTCCCGTGAGCAGTAAAGTCGAACGTGAACGACGTAAGGCGCAACTGCTTAGCCAGATCCAGCAACAACGGCTGGATCTTTCCGCCAGTCGTCGTGAATGGCTGGAGGCAACAGGCGCTTACGATCGTCGCTGGAATATGCTGCTAAGTCTGCGCTCCTGGGCGCTGGTTGGCAGTAGCGTGATGGCGATCTGGACGATTCGCCATCCTAATATGCTGGTCCGCTGGGCCAGACGCGGTTTTGGCGTATGGAGCGCCTGGCGTCTGGTTAAAACGACCCTCAAGCAGCAACAGCTTCGCGGTTAACTTCCCTCTGGCCGGAGCAATTCCGGCCTTATCCCTCAAATTTTTTGAAGATTTTTGACAGTTTTCCTTGCTAACAATCATCATTCACCACGTTTATGATTCTCTCCATCGACAGCAACGACGCTAATACCGCGCCCTTGCACAAAAAAACAATCAGCAGCCTGAGTGGCGCAGTGGAGAGTATGATGAAAAAATTAGAAGATGTTGGTGTACTGGTAGCGCGCATTTTAATGCCGATTCTGTTTATTACCGCAGGCTGGGGAAAAATTACTGGCTACGCGGGTACCCAACAATATATGGAAGCAATGGGTGTCCCGGGTTTTATGCTGCCGCTGGTGATTCTGCTTGAGTTCGGTGGTGGTCTGGCAATCCTGTTCGGTTTCCTGACTCGCACCACAGCCCTGTTTACTGCGGGCTTTACGCTGCTGACGGCATTTTTATTTCACAGCAACTTTGCTGAAGGCGTCAACTCGCTGATGTTCATGAAAAACCTGACAATTTCTGGCGGATTCCTGCTGCTGGCAATTACCGGTCCGGGCGCGTATAGCATCGACCGCCTGCTGAATAAAAAGTGGTAAGCACGCGCTATACTTAACGATAAAAAACGAGGAGGAAGCTCCTCGTTTTTGCTATTGGAGGAGAGAAAAATGGGTCAACTGATTGACGGCGTCTGGCATGACACCTGGTACGATACCAAATCTACCGGCGGTAAATTTCAACGTTCAGCTTCCGCATTTCGTAACTGGCTCACTGCCGATGGCGCACCTGGCCCCACTGGCACAGGCGGTTTTATCGCAGAGAAAGATCGTTATCATCTCTATGTTTCACTCGCCTGCCCGTGGGCGCACCGCACGCTGATCATGCGCAAACTCAAAGGACTGGAACCGTTTATTTCCGTTTCCGTAGTGAACCCGCTGATGCTGGAAAACGGCTGGACCTTTGATGACAGTTTTCCGGGAGCAACCGGAGATACGCTCTATCAACATGAATTTCTGTATCAGCTTTATCTCCACGCCGATCCACACTACAGCGGACGAGTTACTGTTCCCGTGCTGTGGGACAAAAAGAACCACACCATCGTCAGCAACGAATCAGCAGAAATCATCCGCATGTTCAATACCGCGTTTGATGCGCTGGGCGCAAAAGCGGGTGATTACTACCCACCAGCCCTGCAAACGAAAATTGACGAACTTAACGGCTGGATTTATGACACCGTTAACAACGGCGTGTATAAAGCTGGTTTTGCCACCAGCCAGCAAGCCTACGACGAGGCGGTGGCGAAAGTGTTTGAATCGCTGGCGCGACTGGAGCAGATTTTAGGCCAGCATCGTTACCTGACCGGCAACCAGCTAACCGAAGCCGATATTCGCCTGTGGACTACGCTGGTGCGTTTTGATCCAGTGTATGTGACCCACTTCAAGTGTGATAAGCACCGCATCAGCGATTACCTTAATCTGTATGGCTTCCTGCGTGATATCTACCAGATGCCGGGAATTGCCGAAACAGTCAATTTCGATCACATCCGTAATCATTACTTCCGCAGCCATAAGACCATCAACCCTACGGGGATTATTTCAATTGGTCCATGGCAGGATCTCGATGAACCGCATGGACGAGATGTTCGCTTCGGTTAAAAAAAGGCACCTTACGAGGTGCCTCTGATAATTAGCTAAGTGCATGTTGTTCATGTCGGATGCGGCGTGAACGCCTTATCAAACCTACAAAACATTTATATTCAATATGTTGCAATGACCGCGCAGGCCAGATAAGCGTAGCGCATCTGGCGATTTTGCGCTTGTCATCAGTCTTAGCGCGCCTTCACAGCACTTTATTAATTCCTTGAACGAATATTTACTGCCATTTCATTCACGTCTATTCTTAATTTGCTGCTTTAAAAACAAGTGATTGAGCAAAATTGAGGCAAAAATGGACTGGTATCTGAAAGTACTAAAAAATTATGTCGGTTTCCGGGGTCGTGCGCGGCGCAAAGAGTACTGGATGTTTATTCTGGTCAACATCATCTTTACGTTCGTGCTGGGGCTGCTGGATAAAATGTTAGGCTGGCAACGCGCTGGTGGCGAAGGCATCCTGACGACAATCTACGGTATTCTGGTGTTTTTACCGTGGTGGGCAGTTCAGTTCCGCCGCCTGCACGACACCGACCGCTCGGCGTGGTGGGCACTGTTGTTCTTAATCCCGTTTATCGGCTGGCTTATTATCATCGTCTTTAACTGCCAGGCGGGTACGCCAGGCGAAAACCGCTTTGGACCAGATCCGAAACTGAAACCTTAAAACAAATCTGCTCGCCGGATGTCTGACTCATCCGGCTTTTATCATCATGTTGATGAATGAATAATTTACTAATGTTTATTTAAAATATTTCAATGTCGTTATATAAATTACCTATAAAAAACAACCATGTATTTATCTTAAATATCAAAACCTTTATAACATCCTAAAAA
>NZ_SJWV01000201.1:0-6890 GCF_004352695.1 Escherichia sp. KCJ4928 | reverse complement strand
AATTACATCTTGATAACTCAGTTGAAAATATTATTCAACATACGGCTTTTTTATGGTGAGCTGGCTCACATCTCCCTGACTCTGCGGCAATATGGCGTCTTTAGTATCTCCTGCTGAACGCCCTTTTTATCCAGCATAAAATTCCGTTCAGAAGCGGATTAGTGGCACTCTGATAATAAGAAATCGCAAAGAAAAAAATTCTCCGGCGACGCGGTTTTTAACAGGTGTTCTATGCTTGAAATGAGGTGCTCCACACAGAGAGCGCCGACAACAATGAGGTGCGCGTATGGCGACGATCGATTCTATGAATAAGGACACCACACGGTTGAGCGATGGACCCGACTGGACGTTCGACCTGCTGGATGTTTATCTGGCAGAGATAGACCGGGTGGCGAAACTCTACCGGCTGGATACCTACCCGCACCAGATTGAAGTGATAACCTCAGAACAGATGATGGATGCCTACTCCAGCGTCGGCATGCCAATTAACTATCCGCACTGGTCATTCGGTAAAAAGTTTATCGAGACTGAACGGCTGTATAAGCACGGTCAGCAAGGGCTGGCCTATGAAATCGTCATTAACTCTAACCCGTGTATCGCTTACTTGATGGAAGAGAACACCATTACCATGCAGGCGCTGGTAATGGCACACGCCTGCTATGGGCATAACTCTTTCTTTAAAAACAATTACTTATTCCGCAGTTGGACCGACGCCAGTTCGATTGTCGATTATCTGATTTTTGCCCGTAAATATATTACCGAGTGCGAAGAACGTTATGGCGTTGATGAAGTAGAACGGCTTCTGGACTCGTGCCACGCGCTGATGAACTACGGCGTGGACCGGTACAAACGCCCGCAAAAAATCTCGCTGCAAGAAGAGAAAGCCCGGCAGAAAAGTCGCGAAGAGTATCTACAAAGTCAGGTCAATATGCTCTGGCGTACCCTGCCAAAGCGCGAGGAAGAGAAAACGGTTGCTGAAGCGCGCCGCTATCCGTCCGAACCACAAGAAAACCTGCTCTATTTTATGGAGAAAAATGCGCCACTGCTGGAATCATGGCAGCGTGAAATCCTGCGTATTGTGCGTAAGGTGAGCCAGTATTTTTATCCGCAAAAACAGACTCAGGTGATGAACGAAGGCTGGGCGACCTTCTGGCACTATACCATCCTTAACCATCTGTATGATGAAGGGAAAGTAACGGAACGTTTTATGCTGGAGTTTTTGCACAGCCACACCAATGTGGTCTTCCAGCCCCCCTATAACAGCCCGTGGTACAGCGGCATCAACCCGTATGCCCTCGGGTTCGCCATGTTCCAGGATATTAAACGGATTTGTCAGTCGCCAACGGAAGAAGACAAATACTGGTTCCCGGATATCGCCGGTTCCGACTGGCTGGAAACGCTGCATTTCGCGATGCGTGATTTCAAAGATGAGAGTTTTATCAGCCAGTTTCTGTCACCGAAAGTGATGCGTGATTTCCGCTTCTTCACCGTGCTGGATGACGATCGGCATAATTATCTGGAGATTTCCGCTATTCATAATGAAGAAGGTTATCGGGAGATCCGTAACCGGTTATCGTCGCAATATAACTTAAGTAATCTGGAGCCGAATATTCAGATCTGGAACGTGGATTTGCGCGGCGACCGTTCGCTGACGCTGCGTTATATTCCACATAATCGCGCACCGCTGGATCGGGGGCGCAAAGAAGTCCTGAAGCATGTGCATCGCCTGTGGGGATTTGATGTGATGCTCGAACAGCAAAACGAAGACGGCAGCATCGAGTTGCTGGAACGTTGCCCGCCAAGAATGGGAAATCTGTAAAAACAACAAAAAACCCCTCGTTTGAGGGGTTTGCTCTTTAAACGGAAGGGATTATCGCCCCTGAATGGCTAAATCACCCGGCAGATTTTTCTGCATCCGGTGCCAAATCTCGCCACTCTCATGCCCATAGCGACGCACTGTTTCGTACACCTGATCGTGCGCGCCTTCACTGCACAACGCCGACAGTTTGTGGTAGAAGCCCAGCGCCAGACTGCGCGCTTCCGGATTGGCGAAATAGTGACGACCAATACGCGTATACAGCCCTTTCATCCCGTTAAGAATCAGACCGTAAATCGGGTTGCCGGAAGCAAACGCCAGGCCGCGGAATATGTTGTAATCCAGCTCGGCAAAGGCATCGGCGTGATCGGCCACTTCATTAGCGGTAGCCAGCACTTCCTGCGCTTTATCGGGATGCTGACGAAACGCGGTGCGAATAAAAATAGTGGAAATATTGGTACGCACCGACAGCAAATTATCAATAAGCTGCGGCACACTTTCGTGATCCAGTCGCGCCAGTGTTTCAAGGATATTTAAACCAGAGGTTTCCCAGAAATTATTCACCTTCGTCGGCTTGCCATGTTGAATGGTCAACCAGCCATCTCGTGCCAGACGCTGTAACACTTCACGTAACGTAGTACGCGTTACGCCAATTAATTCTGAAAGTTCACGTTCTGCGGGCAAAATAGTCCCGGGAGGGAAGCGGTTATTCCAGATACTTTCAATAATGTACTCTTCCGCGAAACCCGCCGGGCTTTGCGCCTTAATGACCATAGTGAGATTTCCATAACACAGCAAAACAAAGTTGGACTCATCATACCAGAGGGCTAACTACGCTGATAGCAGACAAAAAGAAGAAAAAGGGATCAAGGCTTCATTTTCCGCATCTCTTTCCCCTTGACTATCAAGACTTGCCTCACTCCTGCCTGACCGTTAAGCTTTGCGTTTAAACATAAAAACATCATTGATTATTTGTAAGGTAAGGGAAACCATCATGGAGATCTCCTGGGGCCGCGCGCTATGGCGCAATTTTTTGGGCCAGTCCCCCGACTGGTACAAACTCGCCCTCATCATTTTCTTAATCGTAAACCCGTTAATTTTCCTCATCAGCCCTTTCGTCGCGGGCTGGTTGCTGGTAGCGGAATTTATTTTCACTCTGGCGATGGCCCTGAAATGCTACCCGCTGCTCCCCGGTGGTCTGTTGGCTATCGAAGCGGTATTCATCGGCATGACCAGCGCGGAACACGTCCGTGAAGAGGTGGCGGCAAATCTTGAAGTCTTGCTGTTACTGATGTTTATGGTGGCGGGTATCTATTTTATGAAACAGCTGTTGCTGTTCATATTTACCCGTTTGCTGTTAAGCATTCGCTCCAAAATGCTGCTGTCGCTCTCTTTTTGCGTGGCGGCTGCGTTCCTCTCCGCGTTCCTCGATGCCTTAACCGTCGTGGCGGTGGTGATCAGCGTTGCAGTCGGTTTTTATGGTATTTATCATCGCGTAGCCTCTTCCCGTACCGAAGACACCGACCTGCAAGACGATAGTCATATCGACAAGCATTACAAAGTGGTTCTGGAACAGTTCCGTGGCTTTCTGCGTAGCCTGATGATGCATGCCGGTGTCGGCACTGCATTAGGCGGCGTGATGACCATGGTGGGCGAACCACAGAACCTGATCATCGCTAAAGCGGCTGGCTGGCATTTTGGCGATTTCTTCCTGCGCATGTCGCCGGTGACCGTTCCGGTTCTGATTTGTGGCCTGTTAACCTGCCTGCTGGTAGAGAAGCTGCGTTGGTTTGGCTACGGTGAAACGCTGCCGGAGAAAGTCCGCGAAGTGTTGCAACAGTTTGACGATCAAAGCCGCCACCAGCGTACCCGTCAGGATAAAATCCGTCTGATTGTCCAGGCGATTATTGGCGTCTGGCTGGTGACTGCGCTGGCGTTGCATCTGGCGGAAGTTGGCTTGATTGGTTTGTCAGTCATTATTCTGGCGACATCATTGACCGGTGTCACCGATGAACATGCTATCGGTAAAGCCTTCACCGAATCTCTGCCATTCACCGCACTGTTGACGGTGTTTTTCTCGGTAGTCGCGGTGATTATCGACCAACAACTGTTTTCGCCAATTATTCAGTTTGTGTTGCAGGCATCGGAACATGCTCAGCTGTCGCTGTTCTATATTTTCAACGGTCTGCTGTCATCCATTTCGGATAACGTCTTCGTGGGGACGATTTATATCAACGAAGCGAAAGCGGCAATGGAAAGTGGCGCTATCACGTTGAAGCAATACGAGCTGCTGGCGGTCGCCATTAATACCGGTACCAATCTGCCCTCCGTCGCTACGCCGAACGGTCAGGCTGCGTTCCTGTTCCTGCTGACCTCTGCACTCGCGCCATTGATTCGCCTCTCTTATGGCCGCATGGTGTGGATGGCCCTGCCTTACACCCTCGTACTGACACTCGTCGGCTTGCTCTGCGTCGAGTTTACGCTTGCCCCTGTAACCGAATGGTTTATGCAAATGGGCTGGATAGCAACGCTTTGATAACAACTTACCGGGCATATAAATGCCCGGTTTGCCTTTTCGCCCGATAATTGTCCAATTGCTTCCTATTTTTGCTGCCTCCTGGTGGCGCAGCGAATGAATTGGTTTAAACTGCGCACTCTATGCATATTGCAGGGAAATGATTATGTTGCGATTTTTGAACCAATGTTCACAAGGTCGGGGCGCGTGGCTGTTGATGGCGTTTACTGCTCTGGCACTGGAACTGACGGCGCTGTGGTTCCAGCATGTGATGTTACTGAAACCTTGCGTGCTCTGTATTTATGAACGTTGTGCGTTATTCGGCGTTCTGGGTGCTGCGCTGATTGGCGCGATCGCCCCGAAAACTCCGCTGCGTTATGTAGCGATGGTTATCTGGTTGTATAGTGCGTTCCGCGGTGTGCAGTTAACTTACGAGCACACCATGCTTCAGCTCTATCCTTCGCCGTTTGCCACCTGTGATTTTATGGTTCGTTTCCCGGAATGGCTGCCGCTGGATAAATGGGTGCCGCAAGTGTTTGTCGCCTCTGGCGATTGTGCCGAGCGTCAGTGGGATTTTTTAGGTATGGAAATGCCGCAGTGGCTGCTCGGTATTTTTATCGCTTACCTGATTGTCGCGGTGCTGGTGGTGATTTCCCAGCCGTTTAAAGCGAAAAAACGTGACCTGTTCGGTCGCTAATCCCTTCAGCGCTCCTGCGGGAGCGCTTTTTTCCTGCCGCTATATTTATTTGACCCGCAGTAAATCAGAACTTCGCGTTGTATAACGTGGTGAAAGCATGGCACGCTTCATCTGCCATTGTTGCTGGATCCCCTGCCCGGCAAAATAGAGTGTTCCTCTGCCCTCTTTAGCATTCAGTGTATCCATTACCGTCATCAATTGCTCACTCCCGGGGCGCGGTGCGTTGTCATCGAATAAATTGAGCTGCGCGACTCCCTGACTGAAGAAATCCCCCAGCATCACGCCCGCTTTTTGGTAGCGATGGCCCGCTTGCCAGATGGCATCCAGAGATCGCGTAGCAGCGTTAATGATATCCCTGCTGTCCTGAGTGGGCGTCAGCAGTTTTACCGACGCGCTATTGCCGTAATAAGGTTCATTGAGCGCAAATGGTGACGTCTTAATAAATGTGGAGATAAACCGACAATATTGATGCTCGCTGCGAAGTTTTTCCGCCGCCCGGGCAGCGTAACTACAAATGGCCTGCCGCATCGATGGATAATCCGTGATGCGTTCACCAAACGAGCGGGAACAGATAATTTCCTGCTTCGTCGGTGCAAACTCTTCCAGTTGCAAACAGGGTTCGCCGCGCAGTTCACGCACCGTTCTTTCGAGCACGACATTAAAATGTTTACGGATAAACCGGATATCTGTATCCGCCAAATCGAGAACGGTTTTGATCCCCATCGCGTCCAGTTTTTTGCTGATCCGCCGTCCAATCCCCCAGACGTCATCCACGGGGAGAGCAGACATTAATTTACGCTGGCGTTCCAGATTTGATAAATCCACCACCCCACCCGTCTGCCGCTGCCATTTTTTTGCCGCATGATTGGCAAGCTTAGCCAACGTTTTGGTCTGGGCGATCCCCACACCAACAGTAAGATGGGTACGTTGTAGCACCGTTGCGCGAATTTCTCTGCCAAAATCAGTCAGATCGCGACAATTACGCACACCTGTCAGATCGCAGAATGCCTCATCAATACTGTAAATCTCGACGCGGGGCGATAGTTCTTCCAGCGTCGACATCACCCGATTGCTCATGTCTGCGTAAAGCTCATAATTGCTGCTAAAGCAAACCACGCCACAGCGACGAAACAGATCTTTTTGTTTGAACCAGGGATCGCCCATTTTAACACCCAGCGCCTTTGCCTCAGCGTTTCGGGCGATAACGCAACCGTCATTATTCGATAGCACAACCACCGGTTTACCCCATAAATCAGGGCGAAACACCGTCTCACAGCTGGCATAAAACGCGTTTACATCACAGAGAGCAAACATCAGCGCATCGCCTTAACTACGTGGATCACCACACCAAAGACATCCAGCGTATCTTCGCTACTGATGGTAATGGGCGAGTACGCACTGTTCATGGGAATAAGCTGTACCGTCGGGCGTAGTTGCAATTTTTTCACCGTAAACTCGCCGTCAACAGCAGCGATGACAATATCACCATGGCTGGCGGTAATAGCGCTATCGACAATCAGTAAATCACCGTCACTAATTCCACCATCAATCATAGAATCACCACTTGCTTTGACGAAGTAAGTCGCGCTGGGATGCTGGATCAACAGTTGATTCAGATCGATGCGCTGTTCAACGTAATCTGCTGCCGGTGAAGGAAAGCCACACTGAACAAGATCGCTAAATAGCGGAAAAGTCACAATTTCGCGGAGATCCGCAGGCTTGATAAACAACATAATAATCTGCCTGAAGTTATACTGTTTTTATATACAGTAGTCTGTTCTTGCCAGCAGATCAATACTGATTCAGGCTATCAATATTTGTCGCTGCATAGACTGCTGATTTTTCGTTCTCTTATCCTGTGC
>NZ_SJWV01000200.1:0-6941 GCF_004352695.1 Escherichia sp. KCJ4928 | reverse complement strand
AATGATAACCATTCCCATTACGTTTTGTATGTTGATAGCAAAGTATCTCTGTCTGCTGAAGCCCTTTTGGCTGCGTAAGAATAATAAAACTTCAGTGTTGTTAATCATTATTATCCTCGCCATGATCCTTGGCGTGGTTAAAATTCAGGTCTGGTTAAACGACTGGAATAATGATTTTTTCAATGCGCTAAGCCAGAAAGAAACCGATAAGCTTTGGCAGCTTGTCCTTTGGTTCCCTGCCCTGCTGGGGATCTTTGTATTAATATCCGTAAACAAAACATGGTTAATTAAACTACTGACTATTCGCTGGCGCGAATGGTTAACAGATTACTACCTTAATCGGTGGTTTGCAGATAAAAACTACTACTTCACGCAGATCTACGGCGAGCATAAAAATACAGATAACCCTGACCAACGTATCGCTGAAGACATTCTCTTACTGATCAGCAAAACGCTCAGCCTTTCATTTGGCTTCATCCAGTCACTTAGCATGCTGATCACCTTTACCGTTATTCTTTGGCAAAGCGCGGGTACGCTCTCATTCACTGTTGGTGGAACAGAATGGAATATCCAGGGGTATATGGTCTATACCGTTGTGCTCATTGTGATCGGTGGAACTTTATTTACCCATAAGGTTGGTAAACGTATTCGTCCGCTTAATGTGGAAAAACAACGTAGCGAAGCGACATTTCGAACAAATCTTGTGCAGCATAATAAGCAGGCAGAACTGATTGCGCTAAGCAATGCTGAGTCTCTACAACGCCAGGAGTTGAGCGACAATTTTCATACCATTAAAGAGAACTGGCATCGTTTAATGAATCGTCAGCGGTGGCTTGATTACTGGCAGAATATTTATTCGCGCTCGCTTAGCGTTCTTCCCTACTTTCTGTTATTGCCGCAGTTTATTAGCGGGCAGATCAATCTGGGCGGACTGATGAAATCGCGCCAGGCATTTATGCTGGTATCGAACAATTTAAGCTGGTTTATTTATAAATATGACGAACTTGCTGAACTGGCTGCGGTTATCGATCGTTTGTATGAGTTCCATCAACTCACCGAACAGCGCCCTACGAATAAACCTAAAAATTGCCAACATGCGGTACAAGTGGCTGACGCGAGTATTCGTACTCCTGATAATAAGATCATATTAGAGAACCTGAACTTTCATGTTTCGCCAGGCAAATGGCTATTACTGAAAGGTTACTCTGGTGCGGGAAAAACCACACTGCTTAAAACATTATCTCACTGCTGGCCGTGGTTTAAAGGTGATATTTCTTCTCCTGCTGACAGTTGGTATGTGTCACAAACACCGTTAATCAAAAGCGGCTTACTGAAAGAGATTATTTGTAAAGCACTTCCCCTGCCCGTAGACGATAAATCGTTGAGCGAAGTACTGCATCAGGTTGGTCTGGGGAAATTGGCTGCGCGTATTCATGACCACGATCGCTGGGGAGATATTCTTTCCAGCGGCGAAAAACAACGTATCGCCCTGGCACGATTAATTTTACGACGTCCGAAATGGATATTTCTTGACGAAACTACCTCTCATCTTGAGGAACAAGAGGCTATCCGCTTACTGCGTTTAGTGCGTGAAAAACTACCCACAAGCGGCGTCATTATGGTTACACATCAATCCGGTGTCTGGAACCTGGCAGATGATATTTGTGACATTAGCGCGGTTTTATAAAAACAATAAAAGCCCTGCTGTACGGAGATATAAATAAATGAAGCGAGTTCTTATTCCTGGCGTCATTTTATGTGGCGCTGATGTGGCGCAGGCCGTCGATGACAAAAACATGTACATGCATGTTTTTGAAGAGATGACGGTCTATGCTCCTGTCCCTGTACCCGTAAACGGCAACACGCATTATACCAGTGAAAGCATCGAGCGTTTACCGACCGGGAATGGCAATATCAGCGATCTGCTGAGAACCAACCCTGCGGTACGCATGGATTCAACGCAAAGTACCTCGTTGAACCAGGGAGATATTCGCCCTGAGAAAATCTCTATTCACGGTGCGTCGCCCTACCAGAATGCCTATTTGATTGACGGTATTAGTGCAACTAATAACCTGAACCCAGCGAATGAGTCCGATGCCAGTAGTGCAACCAATATTAGCGGGATGTCACAGGGGTATTATCTTGATGTCAGCTTACTGGACAATGTGACGCTTTATGACAGTTTTGTGCCGGTTGAATTTGGTCGCTTCAATGGCGGGGTAATTGATGCAAAGATCAAACGCTTCAACGCTGATGATAGCAAGGTGAAATTGGGTTATCGCACTACGCGTTCGGACTGGTTAACATCGCATATCGATGAGAATAACAAGAGCGCATTTAATCAAGGCTCTTCAGGAAGTACTTATTACTCCCCAGATTTTAAAAAGAACTTTTATACCTTGTCATTTAATCAGGAACTCGCTGATAACTTCGGCGTTACCGCCGGTTTATCGCGCCGCCAGTCTGATATCACCCGCGCGGATTATGTTTCGAATGACGGCATTGTCGCCGGTCGGGCACAGTATAAAAACGTTATCGATACTGCATTGAGCAAATTTACCTGGTTTGCCAGCGACCGCTTTACCTACGATTTAACCTTAAAATATACCGGCTCCAGTCGTGATTATAATACCAGCACCTTCCCGCAGTCTGATCGCGAAATGGGTAATAAATCCTACGGTCTGGCATGGGATATGGATACGCAGCTCGCATGGGCCAAACTGCGTACCACCGTTGGTTGGGATCATATTAGTGATTATACCCGTCACGATCATGACATCTGGTACACCGAACTTTCATGTACATATGGTGATATTACAGGGCGTTGCACCCGTGGCGGATTAGGACACATTTCCCAGGCTGTAGATAATTACACCTTCAAAACACGCCTGGACTGGCAAAAATTCGCCGTGGGTAATGTTTCGCATCAACCCTACTTCGGCGCGGAATACATCTATTCCGATGCGTGGACTGAACGCCATAACCAGTCTGAATCCTATGTGATTAATGCTGCCGGAAAGAAAACTAACCATACCATTTACCATAAAGGTAAAGGCAGCCTGGGAATTGACAACTACACGCTGTATATGGCGGATCGCATTAGCTGGCGGAATGTGTCATTAATGCCCGGCGTGCGGTATGACTATGACAACTATCTGTCAAACCACAATATCTCCCCGCGCTTTATGACGGAATGGGATATTTTTGCTGATCAAACCTCAATGATTACAGCAGGTTATAACCGTTACTATGGCGGGAATATTCTTGATATGGGATTACGTGATATCCGCAATAGCTGGACGGAATCGGTATCAGGCAATAAAACCCTGACGCGTTATCAGGATTTGAAAACGCCTTATAACGATGAACTGGCAATGGGATTGCAGCAGAAAATCGGTAAGAACGTTATTGCGCGCGCAAACTATGTTTACCGTGAAGCGCATGATCAAATCAGCAAAAGCAGTCGTACCGACAGCGCGACTAAAACCACCATTACTGAATATAACAACGACGGCAAAACAAAAACGCATTCGTTCAACCTCAGTTTTGAACTGGCCGACCCCCTGCATATCAGCCAGGTAGATATTAACCCGCAAATTGTCTTTAGCTATATCAAGAGCAAGGGCAACTTGTCGTTAAACAATGGTTATGAGGAGAGCAATACCGGTGATAACCAGGTGGTTTATAACGGTAATCTGGTTTCTTACGATAGCGTTCCAGTGGCAGATTTTAATAACCCATTAAAGATCTCCTTAAACATGGATTTCACGCATCAACCGAGCGGGTTAGTGTGGGCGAATACGCTGGCCTGGCAAGAAGCGCGTAAAGCTCGCATTATCCTGGGTAAGACAAATGCGCAATACATCAGCGAATATTCAGATTACAAGCAGTATGTTGACGAAAAACTGGATAGCAGCCTGACCTGGGACACCCGCTTGTCCTGGACGCCACAATTTCTGAAACAACAAAACCTGACGATCAGTGCCGATATTCTCAATGTATTGGATAGCAAAACCGCTGTTGATACAACGAATACCGGTGTGGCGACCTACGCCAGTGGCCGTACTTTCTGGCTTGATGTCAGCATGAAATTTTAATAGTTCGGATTTTACTTAACCGGGTAAATTCGCCCGGTTTTCGCATGGAGATAATTATGAGAAACCTCTGTTTCTTACTGACGTTAGTGGCAACTCTGTTGCTCCCCGGGCGGCTGATTGCCGCCGCCTTACCGCAGGATGAAAAGTTAATTACCGGGCAACTGGACAATGGCTTGCGATATATGATTTATCCGCATGCTCAACCAAAGGATCAGGTAAATTTATGGCTGCAAATTCATACCGGTTCATTGCAGGAAGAAGACAATGAGCGCGGCGTGGCTCATTTTGTAGAACATATGATGTTTAACGGCACAAAAACATGGCCGGGTAATAAAGTCATCGAAACATTTGAGTCAATGGGCCTGCGTTTTGGTCGCGATGTTAATGCCTATACCAGCTATGACGAAACGGTGTATCAGGTGAGTTTGCCGACTACGCAGAAACAAAATCTGCAACAAGTGATGGCAATCTTCAGTGAATGGAGTAATGCCGCAACCTTTGAAAAACTCGAAGTAGACGCTGAACGTGGCGTAATTACTGAGGAATGGCGTGCCCATCAGGATGCGAAATGGCGCACCTCTCAGGCGCGCCGCCCTTTCCTGCTTGCTAATACCCGTAATTTAGACCGTGAACCTATCGGCCTGATGGATACTGTCGCCACGGTCACACCGGCACAATTGCGCCAATTTTATCAACGCTGGTATCAACCAAATAATATGACCTTTATCGTGGTCGGCGATATCGACAGTAAAGAAGCGCTGGCGCTGATAAAGGATAATTTAAGTAAGCTTCCGGCTAACAAAGCAGCTGAAAATCGCGTCTGGCCGACAAAAGCCGAAAACCACCTGCGCTTTAATATCATTAATGATAAAGAAAACCGGGTGAACGGCATCGCACTCTATTATCGCCTGCCAATGGTACAAGTGAACGATGAGCAAAGCTTTATCGAACAAGCTGAATGGAGCATGTTAGTTCAGCTGTTCAATCAACGTCTGCAGGAACGCATACAGTCGGGCGAGTTGAAGACTATTTCTGGCGGCACTGCGCGCAGCGTTAAAATTGCACCCGATTATCAGTCGCTGTTTTTCCGTGTAAATGCACGAGACGATAATATGCAGGATGCTGCGAATGCATTAATGGCAGAGTTGGCAACCATTGATCAGCATGGTTTTTCTGCTGAAGAACTCGATGATGTCAAATCTACCCGCCTCACCTGGCTGAAAAATGCGGTTGATCAGCAAGCTGAACGTGATTTACGTATGCTGACCAGTCGCCTGGCATCCAGCTCATTAAATAATACGCCGTTCTTGTCGCCGGAAGAGACATATCAACTTTCGAAACGTCTGTGGCAGCAAATTACCGTGCAAAGTCTGGCGGAAAAATGGCAGCAGTTAAGAAAGAACCAGGACGCATTTTGGGAGCAAATGGTAAACAATGAGCTTGCCGCCAAAAAAGCATTGTCTCCTGCGGCTATCCTGGCGCTGGAAAAAGAGTACGCCAACAAAAAGCTGGCGGCTTACATCTTCCCAGGCAGAAATTTATCGTTAACAGTAGACGCTGACCCACAGGCGGAAATTAGCAGCAAAGAAACGCTGGCTGAGAATCTGACATCATTAACACTTTCCAATGGTGCCAGGGTTATTCTGGCAAAATCCGCGGGTGAAGAGCAAAAGCTACAAATTACTGCCGTATCGAATAAAGGCGATTTAAGTTTCCCTGCGCAGCAAAAATCACTTATCGCGCTGGCAAATAAAGCAGTAAGCGGAAGCGGCGTTGGTGAGCTCTCCTCTTCCAGCCTGAAACGCTGGAGTGCGGAAAATTCGGTAACCATGAGCAGTAAAGTCAGTGGCATGAATACGTTGCTCTCCGTTAGCGCGCGGACTAATAACCCTGAACCTGGTTTTCAGTTGATTAACCAGCGAATCACCCACAGCACGATTAACGACAATATTTGGGCATCGCTACAAAATGCTCAAATTCAGGCGTTGAAAACGCTCGACCAGCGTCCAGCGGAGAAATTCGCCCAGCAGATGTATGAGACGCGCTATGCTGATGACCGCACGAAATTACTGCAAGAAAATCAGATTGTACAGTTTACTGCCGCAGATGCGCTGGCTGCCGATCGCCAGTTGTTTTCATCTCCAGCGGATATCACGTTTGTCATTGTCGGTAATGTCTCAGAAGACAAACTCGTGGCGTTAATTACGCGTTACTTAGGATCAATCAAACACTCTGATTCGCCATTAGCCGCAGGTAAACCATTAACTCGCGCGATGGACAACGCATCGGTTACTGTAAAAGAACAAAATGAACCTGTGGCACAGGTTTCACAGTGGAAGCGTTATGATTCCCGGACACCTGTTAATCTGGCGACGCGTATGGCGCTCGATGCTTTTAACGTCGCACTGGCAAAAGATCTACGTGTTAATATTCGTGAACAGGCATCTGGAGCATACAGCGTTTCTTCTCGCCTCTCGGTTGATCCTCAGGCCAAAGATATCAGTCATTTGCTGGCTTTTACTTGTCAACCAGAACGACATGATGAACTGTTAACGTTAGCGAATGAAGTGATGGTTAAGCGTCTGGCTAAAGGGATCAGTGAGCAAGAACTGAATGAATACCAGCAAAACGTTCAGCGCAGCCTCGATATCCAACAGCGTAGCGTTCAACAATTAGCGAACACTATTGTAAATAGTCTTATTCAATATGACGATCCTGCAGCATGGACTGAGCAGGAGCAATTGTTGAAACAAATGACGGTAGAGAATGTTAACACTGCCGTTAAACAATATCTTTCTCATCCGGTAAATACTTATACCGGAGTATTATTGCCAAAATAATAAC
>NZ_SJWV01000001.1:0-114927 GCF_004352695.1 Escherichia sp. KCJ4928 | reverse complement strand
ATCCAGTTTTGGAAAAACGCCAGTTTTCAAACGAAAGTCAGTTAAAAAATCTGCCTGGATATAACGAAGGTAGAGCGGGGAAATAAACGGCCCATCCATGAGGAATGGGCCGTGAAAGGAGATTACGCGACCGGGCGCGCAATAATGCTGCGGGTTTCCATGCGGACTTCGGCAATGGTGACGTCAATAACGTCAGTTACTTTGTAAACCGTTTCACCTTTAATTTGTACAGTGCCGTTTTCCTGGCTGCAAACCAGTTCATCGCGCATAGCGTGTAAGAAAGGTGCCGGAATAAAGGCGATAGCGCCGTTATCAACCAAACGCACACGCATGCCGCCACGGCTGATATCGACAATTTCCGCCGCGAAACGGGTGTCGGTCCCGGCTTTGTCTTTCAGGAAGCGTGCGTATAACCAGTCGCCAACATCACGTTCTGCCATCCGGTTGAGACGGCGACGCTCGGCCATTTGGACAGTGATTTCATCCTGTGGGCGCGTCGCAGTTTCGCCTTTGATAACCGCTTTCAGCAGACGGTGGTTGATCATGTCGCCATATTTACGGATCGGCGAAGTCCAGGTGGCGTATGCTTCCAGACCGAGGCCAAAGTGAGGACCGGGTTCAGTGCTAATTTCAGCAAATGACTGGAAGCGACGAATGCGGCTGTCGAGGAAACCAGTTGGTTGCGCATCCAGTTCACGACGCAGTTTGCAGAAACCGTCCAGCGTGAGCACTTCTTCGGCATCGACATGCAGACCGTGCGTTTTCAGCAACGCTGCCAGCGCGTCGGCATTCGCCGGATCAAAGCCCATATGCACGTTATAGATGCCAAAACCGAGCTTATCGCGCAGTACGCGGGCCGCACAAATGTTAGCGGCAATCATCGCTTCTTCGACGATACGGTTGGCAATGCGACGAGGCTCGGCGACGATATCCAGCACTTCACCTTTTTCACCGAGAATAAAGCGGTAATCCGGGCGATCTTTAAACACCAGTGCGTGGTTATGACGCCACTCGCCGCGGCGTTGGCAAATTTGCGCTAGCAAACGGACTTGTTCGGCAATTGCTTCACTTTCAGGCTGCCAGTCACCGGTATTTTCCAGCCAGTCAGAAACCTGGTCATACACCAGCTTTGCTTTGGATTCGATGGTGGCGGCAAAGAATTCGATATTATCTTCAATGGTGCCATCAGCGGAGAGCGTCATGCGGCATGCCAGTACCGGGCGGACTTCATTGGCGCGCAGTGAGCAGAGATCGTCAGAAAGCTCGCGAGGCAGCATAGGGATGTTGAAGCCAGGCAGATAGTTGGTGAATGCGCGAATTTTCGCGGCTTTGTCCAGCTTGCTGCCTTCAGCAATCCACGCGGTTGGATCGGCAATCGCCACAATCAGCTGAAGTTTGTCATCCGGCAACGCCTTAGCGAAAAGGGCGTCATCCATATCTTCTGTGCTGGCACTGTCGATGGTGACAAAATCCAGCGCGGTCAGATCTTCACGAACCAGACCTTCATCGAGCATTTCGGTAGCGACGCCGTCTGGTGCTTCTTTTTCCAGATTATGGCGCGCAAGGGTAACCCACCACGGTACAAAGTGGTCGTCACCAAAAGTGATGTATTGTGTCAGTTCAGCATAGAAAGAACGATCGCCTTTCAGCGGATGACGGCGCATTTCGGCAACCGCCCAGTCGCCTTCTTTAAACTCGTGGTTCAGGCCACGGGCTGCGCGGCAAGGAATGGCGTCTTTTAAGAGTGGATGATCAGGAACGATGGCCAGACGGTCATTTTTGCCCTGAACTTTACCCACGAAACGAGTCAGGAACGGTTCAACCAGTTCTTCTGGCTCTGCGGATTCACGTTCTTTTTCACTGTGGATCACCGCGATAATTCGGTCGCCATGCATGACTTTTTTCATCTGCGGCGGCGGAATGAAATAACTTTTTTGCGCGTCGACTTCCAGGAAGCCAAAGCCTTTTTCTGTGGCTTTTACCACCCCTTCAGCGCGTGGCGTCTGGGAATGCAGTTGCTGTTTAAGCTGCGCTAGCAGCGGGTTGTCCTGAAACATAATTGTCTATTTTGGTGGCCATTAGAGCGGCTGACAGTTTTACGCGAATCTGTCTGACGCGGCAAGGTTAATATGTCTCACCCAACGCGATTTTTAAGCGATTTATCCAGCCACACAGCCCGCTCCATACCAGCAGATTAATAATCTGCGTTGATGATTTTTCGTGTTCGAGTAAAGGGCTGAACTGGGCGGCGCTAAAGCGATCGGGTGCTCGGGTCAGCCATTGTATCGCCTGAACGGTAGCGTGCTCAACAGAATGACGGTCAGCCCATTGGTTAATTTCATTTTCGCCCTTGCGCAGAAGGGGGCTGATTTTTTTATATTCATTTGATGAATCCATACAGGCGGCAAAACAAGCAGGACTGCCATTTATCCGCGCGCATAACAACGCCGCAAGCTTATTATCCGGCTGTGTATTAACCCGTGTACTGTTTAACAACCTTTCGAGAAGGGAAAGTGAAATAGGGTGGAGAGAGAGTGTTTCGGCCAGTTGGCAAAGTTCTGCTGTTGAACTTTTTGTGTACTCTTCAGGTAGTTTTTCCACCTCATAGCTGCTTCGCCAGCGTATTGATTCATCAGCAAACAGTGACGCGTCGGCGTAGTTTTGTATTTCCAGACCGGGTGACCAGCGTACCGGGTGCCCGAGATAAGCCTGAAATGTCGCAATGGTCCGCGCCTGAAAGCCAATAAAACCAATGATTTGGTTAATGATCACACAGTCCCCGGCAGTAAGACCGACGTCATTCAGATGCTGGCGCGATCGGTTGTCGATAATAGAAGGCGAGCTAGCCAGTTGGCGGGCATATTGCGTGATTTGTGCCAACCTATGATTGCTTTCCCTGGAGGAATCAGGCCCGGGGAGCGGCGTAAGTCGCGCCGAATAGTAGTTACATAACCGCTGGACGCCGCAAACCTGAGCAACCGTCAGGGCCGTAGACAAGCGTTCATAAGCGGTGAAGGTCTGTGAACGGGTCACGGTAAGCTGGTCAGGGAACAATTCCACTGCAAGAACGCGCGCAGGGACCAGCCATGAAAGGAAGGGAGCCAGCGTTTCTTCATCAAGGATCACGTCGAGCAGAAAGGGATCGCTGACCTTTGCGGCTTCCGGGACCAGAGGCAGAACGTCATACTCCGCAGTACTGGATTGCGTTTCATGATACCAGTGGCTTTTGCCGGTGATGTGGCGTTGTTCCATGGGCGCTCCTTGGTCGTAAAGGAAATCGTTATCCTGACGCAAGGCGGGAAGGGGAGAAAGACGGATCGGCGATAACAAATATCAGAAAGGTATAACAGAGATAACGGGCGGCAGAACGCCGCCCAATATTTACCAACAGAATGATTATTTCAATTCGAGTTCGTTCATTGCAGCGATGCTGAAACCGCCGTCAACGTGGACCACTTCACCGGAGATACCGGCAGAGAGATCGGAGCACAGGAATGCCGCGGAGTTACCCACATCTTCAATAGTAACGGTACGGCGAATCGGGGTAACGGCTTCGCAATGAGCCAGCATTTTGCGGAAGTCTTTGATACCGGAGGCCGCCAGAGTACGGATCGGACCAGCAGAGATGGCGTTAACACGCACACCTTCCGGACCCATCGCGTTCGCCATATAGCGCACGTTCGCTTCCAGAGACGCTTTTGCCAGACCCATAACGTTGTAGTTCGGGATAGCGCGCTCAGCGCCAAGGTAGGAAAGGGTCAGCAGGGCAGAACCCGGATTCAGCATGGAGCGGCAAGCTTTTGCCATTGCAACGAAGCTGTAGGAGCTGATGTCGTGGGCAATTTTGAAGCCTTCACGGGTAACGGCGTTAACATAGTCACCATCCAGCTGATCGCCAGGTGCAAAACCAATAGAGTGTACGAAACCGTCAAATTTCGGCCAAACTTTCCCCAGTTCAGCGAACATGGTGTCGATGCTGGCATCTTCTGCAACATCGCACTGCAGAACGATGTCAGAACCCAATTGAGCGGCAAATTCTTCTACGCGGCCTTTCAGTTTGTCGTTCTGGTAGGTGAATGCCAGTTCAGCTCCTTCGCGGTGCATCGCCTGAGCGATACCGTAGGCGATGGATAGTTTGCTGGCAACACCGGTTACCAGAATGCGCTTACCGGAAAGAAAACCCATAGCTTTAATCCTTATTGTTGATGCTTGTTGTGCCTGAAAATCAGGCGATTCGTCGTTTTAGTAAACAGTACGAACAGATAAACGGTTATTATAATCAACCTGGCTGTGAGTGGCTATAGCTGCCAGGTCCGACCGGAGCAGGGTGCGGGCAGGGTGGGCGCTTTTCCCCACACCCTAATCCTCTCCCCAGAGGGGCGAGGGGACCGTATTGTGCAAATATTGTCACCCCAGCAACAAACAGGCTTATACAGCCCCCTAACCCTTTCAGGGCGATGGCTGGGACGGTTCAGACCTTGCCGAATATTCTCCAGCACTGTCTCCATGTTTTCACCACAACAGCTATTCGGCTCGGTCGGCCCCCTCGCCCTTTCAGGGTGAGGGTGACCGGCGGTTCAGTTCCTGCAGAATAATCTCCAGCACCGCCTCCTCATTACAATCAATCTCGTTATGCCAGAAACGCAGCACGGTCCAGCTCTGCGACTCAAGCCAGCTAGTGCGCCTGGTATCATAGGCAACTGCCAAATCATGCTGCCCACCATCCAGCTCAACGACTACGCGCGCCGAGCAGCAAGCAAAATCGAGAATGTAGCTCCCCACCGGATGTTGACGGCGAAATTTGAAATCACCAAAACGTCGGCTGCGAAGATATCGCCAGAGCTTTCGTTCCTGCAAAGTGAGATTGCGTCTTAAATCACGCGCATTTGATTTTATTTTATCCATCACCTCATTCTGACAAGATTTAATCTCTTGTCAGAATGAGGTGGATAATCTGGAAGGAGGATTCAGAAAATTAGCGATCTTTACGCCACGCATCCGCTGTCAATGCTTCGCCAAAGTGCCCGGCAATCAGCCGTTTGGTGAGTTCATGCAGCGGCGATGCCAGCACATCCGCGGTGCTGCCTCGTTCGACAATCTCGCCCTGATGCATCACCAGCACCTGGTCGCTAATGTGCTTCATCATTCCGATATGCTGGGTAACATAAATATACGAAATGCCCTGTTTTTCCTGTAATTCCAGCATCAGATTAATCAACTGCGAACGCATCGACATATCCAGTGAAGCGAGGGCTTCATCGGCAATAATGACTTTTGGGCGCAATATCAGCGCGCGCGCCAGACCCAGACGCTGTTTTTGTCCGGGTGCCAACATATGCGGATAGTAACTGACGTGATCCGGTAGCAGCCCAACCATACGCATCGTTTCAATAATCTGTTTGCGACGCTGTTCCGGTTCCAGGTCGGTGTTCAGGCGCAGTGGAAAATCCAGAATTTGCGAGATACGTTGACGGGGATTCAACGAGGTCGAAGGATCCTGAAAAATCATGCGAATACGCTGACTGCGGAAGGAATAATCGCCAAAATGCAGTGGATGATCGTCAATCAATAACTCGCCGCTGGTAGGCTCTATCATTCCCGCCAGCATTTTTGCCAGCGTGGATTTACCCGAACCATTCTCGCCAATAATCGCCAGTGTCTGGCCTTCACGTAGCGTAAAGCTCAAGGGTTTTACCGCTTCTACGGTCTGACGACGAAACCAGCCGGTCCGGTAGCGGAACGTTTTACTTAAATTACGCACTTCAAGCAGCGTTTCGATCATCTCACTCTTTCTCCATGTTCAGCGGGAAATGACAGGCATAGAGATGATTTTTCGCCCCCGTCAAACGTGGCGTCACAATGCATTCTCGTTGTGCATACGGGCAACGTGGCCCCAGACGACAACCAATCGGTAACTGTTCCAGCAGTGGGATAGCGCCGGGCAGCGTATTGAGGCGACTTTTATGCGGCATCGCGCTGCCGAAGTCTGGTATCGCGCGGATCAGCGCCTGGGTATAAGGATGATGTGGCATCGTCACCAACTCCTTACTCGGCGCGGTTTCCACTGTTTGACCGCAGTAAAGCACGTTAATTTTATCCGCCCATTGGCTAAGCATTTGTAAGTCATGGCTGATAAGCAAAATAGTGGTATTGCTGTTTTGGTTGAGACGCGTCAGCAGGCGAAAGATTTGCGCCTGGGTTGTTGGCTCCATTGAGTTGGTCGGTTCGTCAGCAATCAGCAGACGCGGTTGATTCGCCAGTGCAATGGCTATCATCACTTTCTGACATTCACCTTCGGTCAACTCATAGGGAAAACTGCGCATCGCATCTTTGTGATCTTTAATCCCCACGCGGTGCAGCAGTTCAATGGCACGGCGTTTGCGCCAGCCAAAACGCTGCCACCAACGGCCTTTATAGGTCCAGGCTGGGATGTTTTGCATCAACTGGCGACCCACACGTTCTGAAGGGTCAAGACACGACTGCGGTTCCTGGAAAATCATCGACACGTTATGGCCAACCAGTTTGCGCCGTTCGCGTGCGGAGAGACGCAGCAAATCGATATCATCAAAACGCATACGGTCAGCAGTAACACGCCAGTTATCTTTATTCACCCCACAAATCGCTTTCGCAATCAAACTCTTGCCGGAACCGGATTCACCAACAAGACCGCGGATTTCACCTTCGGTTAAGGTCATACTTACCCGGTCGACGGCTTTAACCCACTCATCACCGGTTTTAAATTCAATGGTCAGGTTACGAATATCGAGTAATGGCATTATTCCACCCCCGCAATAATCGCACGACGAACGCCATCGCCAAGGAGGTTAACCAACAACACGCTAATCATAATTGCCGCACCTGGCAGCATGACAGTCCACGGGGCGACATAAATCAGTTCCAGCGCATCACCGAGCATCGCTCCCCATTCAGGCGAGGGGAGTTGTGCGCCGAGATCGAGAAAGCCCAGCGCGGCGATATCGAGAATTGCCATCGACAGTGCGCGGGTGATCTCGGTGACCAGCCCGGCGGTGATGTTTGGCATCACAGCAAACCAGAGAATATTCAGCGTTGATGCGCCATCCAGACGGGCGGCGATAACGTACTCTTTTTCCAGTTCGTCATGCACCATGCTGTAAATCGAACGTACCATACGCGGCAGCAATGCCAGCCAGACAGCAAACATAGCGTGGGACAAACTCGGTCCGGCAAACGCTACAACGATAATTGCCAACAGCAGCGAAGGGATCGCCAGTAAGGTATCCAGAATATGGTTAAGCACCGCTGAGCGGAGGCCGTGTGTCGCCCCGGCGAAGGTGCCCAGTACCAGGCCACAGATCGTCGCGGCAAGCGTCACCACAAATGCGCCACCCACGGTTGGCGCAGCTCCGCTCAGTAAACGGCTTAAAACATCGCGTCCGAGGTCGTCAGTCCCCAGGAAGAAAGAAACTTCGCCATAGCGCGACCATGACGGCGGCAATAATTGATAACCGAGAAATTGCTGGTCGATGCCGTAAGGCGCAAACCAGCCGCCAAAAATACACAGTACAGCCAGCCCCGCGCAGCCGTACAGGCCGACCATCGCAGAGGCGTCACTATAAAATTTGCGCCAGGCGGTACGCAGCGTGCCCGGCGGGCGCTTTTCGCTGTATACGCTATCGTAAGGCATACCATTCCTTATGTTTCAGAGGGTTAGCCATGGCACCCAAAATATCAGAAATCACGTTAACAATAATGACCAGTGATCCACACACCATCACTCCGGCGGAAATGGCTGCGTAATCCTGCTGGCGGATGGCGTTAATTAACCAGCGCCCTAAACCCGGCCAGCTAAAAACCATTTCGGTGATCATCGCCAGCGTCAGCATGGTGGAAAACTGTAAGCCCAGGCGAGGAATAACCGGCGGTAACGCGTTATGCAGAACGTGGCGACGCAAAATAGTAAAGCGCGACAAACCGCGGGTCGCCGCCGCTTTTACATAGTTCTGGTCATACACTTCGATAGTGCTGATACGCATCAGGCGGATCACTTCAGTTGTTGGCGCAACCGACAGGGTGATCACGGGCAATATCATATGGCGGATTGCGCTCATGATCATTTCATCCCGCCATGGTGAGTCCGAAAGCCAGGCATCAATCAACGCAAAACCGGTAATCGGTTTCACTTCGTAGAGCAGATCGAAACGCCCTGAAACGGGCAACCAACCTAGCGTGAGTGAACAAAACAGCGTCAACAGAAGCGCCAGCCAGAACACCGGGATTGAAAAGCCCAGTAAGGCGATGGCGTTGATCAAGTTATCCTGCCACTTATGGCGCGTAATCCCGGCAATCATCCCCACGGGGATGCCAACAATCAGCGCAAAACCGAAGGCGAGGATGCACAGTTCCATCGTCGCCGGGAAGACCTCTTTTAACTGTTCGGCAATCGGTTGACCGTTAATGCTGGAAACACCAAAATCCCAATGGATCAGGCCGTTAAACCAGAACACCCAGGCATTCCACAGTGACGCGCCTTGTAACGGCGCATGAGGGGTGAAATAGCTCAAGCTGAAGCCAACGAAGGTCAGCAGGAACAAGGTGACAATCAATAACAAAATGCGGCGTAAGGTGAAGATAATCATGGTTTTTTCACCTCATCCTGTTTCTCGCGATACACCCCAGCAAAGGAGGCGTTACCAAACGGGCTAAGTACCAGACCTTTGATATCGTACCGATAGGCCTGCAAACGCAATGACGACGCCAGCGGCAAAATGGGCAATTCCTGCGCCAGAATACTCTGCGCTTCGTCATAGGCTTCAATACGCGCCGCCAGCTGCTGCGAGGAGAGCGCCTTACGCAACACGCTGTCGAATTTCGGATCGCACCAGTGGGCGAGGTTGGTCTGTGAATGAATTGCCGCGCAGCTCAGTAAAGGACGGAAGAAACTGTCCGGGTCGTTACTGTCCGTCGCCCAACCGGATAACGTCAGATCATGGCTCATATCCATCAACCGCGCCTCCTGAAAGCGACCTTCTACCGGCACAATCACCACTTTTACGCCAACCTGCGCCATATCCGCCTGAATCAGTTCGGCAGTTTTCAGTGGACTGGGGTTCCACGCCTGCGAACGTGTGGGCACCCACAGTTTCAGCGTTAAGTTTTCCAGCCCCAACGCCTTCAACTGTTCGCGCGATTTCGCCGGATTGTATTCAGTAATTTTAGCCTCGTTGTCATAGGCCCACGAGGCGCGCGGTAAAATAGAGGCCGCCGTTTCAGCCGTACCATAATAGATGGATTGCATCAGGCGCTGGTTATTAATCGCCAGTGCCAGTGCATGGCGGACAGCGGGATTATTTAGCGGCGGTTTGGCGGTGTTAAATGCCAGATAGGCGACGTTCATCCCAGGACGCAGCGTTAAACGCAAGCGCGGGTCGTCACGCAAAATGGATAGCTGGCTGGCAGCAGGCCAGGCCAGAACGTCGCATTCCCCGGTCAGGAGTTTCGACAGACGTCCGGTGCCGCCGGAGCCTAAATCCACCACTACCTGCGGCATTAACGGTTTACCGCGCCAGAAGTCATCATGACGTTGTAGGCGAATAAATTGCCCGGCGCGGTATTCCGACAACTGATACGGACCGGTGCCGACCGGTTGACGGTCGAGTTGCTCCTGGCGATCTTCTTTCTCTAACTTCCGGGCATATTCTGCCGACATGACCGAAGCATAATGGGTTGCGAGGTGCCACAAAAAAGAAGCATCCGGCTGGGCGAGTCGGAACTCAACGGTATGATTATCCAGTTTGCGGACGCTTTTCACGTTATCGGCAAATTGCAGGCTGTCGAAGTAGGGGAAGTTGCTGCCGTTGACGTTATGCCACGGGTTGTTGCGGTCAAAAATTCGCTGGAAGGTAAACACCACATCGTCGGCATTCATTTTACGAGTGGGAGTAAACCAGTCGGTTTTTTGAAACGGAACATCGCGACGCAGGTGGAAGCGATAGGTCGCGCCGTTGTCGAGTACTTCCCAGCTTTCGGCAAGTTCCGGCATCAGGCGATAGGTATAGGGATCGACATCCAGCAGTCGATCATAAAACTGGGCGGCAAGGGTATCGACAATTAACCCACTGCTCGCTTTGGATGGGTTAAAGGTGTTGACTTGCCCGCTGACGCAATAGACAAAACCGCTGTCGCGGATATCAGCATGCGGGGGGGATTCAGGCGCGGCGATTGCCTGACCACTCACAAGTCCAGCAATCACCAAAAGAGACGATAATACCTGGCGCATAATATTAAGGGATTTTATGTAAAGAGGCTATCTTACTAATATTTAATGACATTTGCCATTACCGTTTGTGTTCAGGGGTCGTAATGAGGGCCGTGTGGTTGGTCGTTGAACAGGTGGCGTCGCCATCTGTTCAACATTCGTACCCGTGATTTCTCTATAACTATAACTCACAGAACAACTTAGCGAGGAGCAGAGCGGTACGATCGTGAGAAACCCATTAAAGCACGCTGCAGTGCGTGTCATTGTTAGCCGGATGCGGCGTGAACGCTTTATCCGGACAACGATACTGACCGATCGTCTGCAATTAAATAATTACTCATTACCCCATTGATTCAAAAACTCTGCGATCTCATCAATGCGTACGGGATTAATCCCCGCTTCAGCAGCCATTTCATGTTGGGCTTCTTCGCTGATCTCTTCATTGTTCATCAAACGGGTGAGCAGTAACTGGAAGTAGTGGGCCAGCGGTGTGCGTTCAGCGTCTGCGACAGGCTCTGCGCATTCGGTCGCGTACTCATCGGCAATATCAAAATATTTTAGCGGGATATCGTGGTTCATTATTTGCCCCTGGGGTTAATGCGCTAAGCATAAGGGCGGATGATAGCACTCGTGATCCGGGTCATACATCTTTTTATAGTTAATGGCGCGGCGCATTACCCTCAGGCAGGATAATGCGGCGCGCATCCGACTATTACGTTTCGCTCACTGGCGTTCTGTCACCTTCGTACAGCGGCACTTTGCGATAGCGGCGGATCAGATACCACAAATATGCGCCGCCTAACGAAGCCCATACCAGACCCAGCGTCAGCGAGGTGGCTTCGAGGTTAATCCACAGCACGCCCACCGTCAGCGCGCCAACCAGCGGCATTAATAAATAGTGGAAGTGTTCCTTCCAGCTTTTATTCATTCCTTTGCGCCGCCAGAAGTGGTTGAACACCGACAGGTTAACGAAGGTAAACGCTACCAACGCGCCGAAGTTAATTAACGCTGTGGCGGTAACTAAATCGAAGAACAGCGCCGACATCGCGACAATCCCGACCATAATGACGTTCAGTGCCGGAGTCCGCCATTTCGGATGCACATAGCCAAACACGCGCTCCGGAAACACATTGTCGCGCCCCATCACATACAGCAGACGTGACACGCTGGCATGTGAGGCCAGGCCAGACGCTAACGTGTTCACAAACGTGGTGCAAAGGAAAATCGACTGGAACAGCTTACCGCCGACGTACAGCGCAATTTCAGGCAGTGCGGCGTCCGGGTCTTTAAAGCGGCTGATATCGGGAAAGAACAGCTGCATAAAGAACGACGCCGCGATAAAGATAACGCCGCCGTATACCGCCGTCAGGAAGATGGCTTTCGGGATCACGCGTGCGGCGTCCGGCGTCTCTTCCGAAAGCGTGGTCACCGCATCGAAACCGAGGAACGAGAAACAGACAATCGTCGCACCGGTAATAATCGGGATCAGGTGCGCGTTCTCGCTGATAAACGGCTGAAGTGACCAGACGGTGCCAACGCCTTCTCCTTTATGCAGTCCCTGAACCACCAGGAAGATAAACACCACCATGATGGAGATTTGCACCAGTACAAACAGGGTATTGAAGTTAGCGACCAGGTTGACGCTCTTCAGATTCGCGGCGGTTAAAATGGCGACGAAGGTTACCACCCACACCCACGGCGGCACTTCCGGGAAGAGGGCGGAGAGATAGATTTTCGCCAACAAAACGTTGATCATTGGCAAAAAGAGATAATCCAGCAGTGATGACCAGCCGACCATAAATCCGACGTGCGGATTAATCGACTTTTGCGCGTAGGTATAGGCCGAACCGGCCTCCGGAAACTGGCGAACCAGTTTGCCGTAGCTGATAGCGGTAAACAGCACGCCCGCCAGCGCCAGCAAATAGGACGCCGGAACGTGACCGTCGCTAATGCCGGAGACAATACCAAAAGTATCAAATACGGTCATCGGCGTGAGATAGGCCAGACCCATCATTACCACCTGCCACAATTTCAGTGATTTTCGCAGACGGGTTTTGCCGGGTTGCGCAGCAATATTCAGTGGTGAATTAATAGCCATAATTGCTGCCTCCCCTGCGTAATAAGGTTTGCGGTCGTGTCAACCTGAAATCAAACCTGTTTAGCAAGGGAAGCAAAGGGGGCGGAGTCCAGTCAGTAGCAGGAGGGGCGCATACGCAGCCACCCTCGCCATGCGGGGATTTAATCATCGGCATCATCTCATTTCCTCGTCACAGTCTTAATCGTTAACGGAAGCCCGTTGCCGCCTGCGCTCCATAACGCGACATCCGGGAAATGTCTGGATTACCAGCAAATGTCAGGCCTGGCTCCGCTCAGGCCGATGAAACAACCCCGCATGGGGAATTACGCGTTTTTCAACATCCACTCAATTTCTGTTTCTGTGATGAGGCGCTCAAACTGCAACAGCTCATCATTTTTACAGGCGTGATACACATGGCAAAACCGTTCGCCTAAATAGCGGCGCAGGTGATCATTCTCGATAAACTCACCCAGGGCATCGCTCTGGCGAATCGGGAAGGGTAAGCCTTCCTGTTCCAGCCCGTTGCCTTCGACTTCTTCCTGCAACGGCAGCTCGTTATCAAGGCCATGCAAAATACCGGCAAAAATCGCTGCCATCACCAGATATGGGTTGGCATCGGCACCCGCCACGCGATATTCCACGCGGTGATTATGACGGTCGCCGCACGGAATACGCAGGGCGACGGTGCGGTTGTTATGGCCCCACGACGCCTGCGTCGGCACATACATTCCCGGCTGGAAGCGGCGATACGAGTTCACGTTTGGTGCCAGCAACGCCATTGATGACGGCATCAGGTCAATCATCCCGGCGAGCATCTTTTTCAGCAGCGGCGAATCTTCGCCTTCCGCGTCAGAAAGCACGTTCTCGCCACGGTTATTTTGCATACTGATATGGATATGCATTCCGCTGCCCGCGTGCTCTTCATACGGCTTCGCCATAAAAGTGGCGTGCATCTTATGCTTTTCTGCCATCAGACGCACCAGGCGTTTTAGCGCCAGCGCATCATCGCAGGCTTCCAGCACGTTATCGGTATGGTAAAGGTTGATTTCAAACTGACCCGGCGAGGCTTCGGCGACCGCACCGTCGGCGGGAATTAACTGTAACTGCGCCAGTTCATCAATATCATTGAGCACATCGGCGAAGTGGTTGAGGTTATCAACGGAGTAAACCTGGCTTTGTGTATTGCGGTCATCGGTGCCGGGCGCGCAGGGCGGTTGCAGATACCCTTCAGCGTCGCGCTGACGATCCAGTAAATAGAACTCCAGCTCTACCGCTACAACCGGGAACAATCCGCGCTGGCGTAGCTGCTGCCACAGGCGGTTAAGAACGTTCCGCGGCTCAACGTCAAAGGGAGCGCCATCTTCATCGACCATGGTCAGGAGCATCTGACCGATAAACTCTGGATCGGCGGCAGAAGGGGTTAAGGAACCGAGAACAGGAACACAAGTACGATCCGGCTCGCCCATTTCCTGACCCAGACCCGCTTCTTCTACTACGTTGCCCAGAATATCCATTGCAAACACCGAGGCCGGGAAATAACACCCTTTCTCCAACTTCTTCAGGCTTGAAACAGGGATACGTTTTCCACGGAAGCAACCATTCAAATCAGTAAGTAAAACATCAACATATTGCGTATTCGGGTAGCGCTCCAGGTAGCGTTTCACTTCCTGCGTAAAGGCGCTACCCCGCCTCTCTTCTGACTGCTGAACAAAGTTCTCTACTTCAACGATATTGGTTTCCATGATTCTTCGCCTTTGGTTTGTTTTCCGCTCGTTATCAAAGCGTAAAATATAATGACCACCATTCGAATCTGTATGCAAACTAAATGTTTGTCAAATGTTAAATTGAGTTTGCAAAAATGAAAACCCACTGCTAGATTGAAAAAATATTGAACATAAAGGTCATTTAAACCGCAGTAATGGCGATAATTTAGTCCACTTTGTGAGATTGAGCATGGAAAATATAATGAACAATCCGGTTATCGGTGTCGTAATGTGCAGGAACAGGCTTAAGGGTCATGCGACCCAGACTCTGCAAGAAAAGTACCTGAATGCCATCATCCACGCAGGCGGCTTGCCAATTGCGCTACCACATGCGCTGGCGGAACCGTCGTTACTTGAACAACTTTTGCCGAAACTCGATGGCATTTATCTTCCTGGTAGTCCCAGCAATGTGCAGCCGCACCTATATGGTGAAAACGGCGATGAGCCTGACGCCGATCCCGGGCGTGATCTTCTGAGCATGGCGTTAATTAATGCCGCACTCGAAAGGCGCATCCCCATTTTCGCCATCTGCCGGGGTTTACAGGAACTGGTGGTGGCAACCGGTGGTTCGTTGCATCGCAAGCTGTGCGAACAGCCTGAATTGCTGGAACATCGGGAAGATCCCGAACTGCCGGTGGAGCAGCAATATGCGCCGTCGCATGAAGTTCAGGTTGAAGAGGGGGGATTACTGTCGGCGTTGTTACCTGAATGTAGCAACTTTTGGGTAAACTCTCTGCATGGACAAGGGGCGAAGGTCGTTAGCCCACGGTTGCGTGTTGAAGCTCGCTCGCCGGATGGCTTAGTTGAGGCGGTTAGCGTCATCAATCATCCTTTTGCGCTGGGCGTACAGTGGCACCCGGAATGGAACAGTAGCGAGTACGCGCTTTCGCGTATATTGTTCGAGGGCTTTATCACCGCTTGTCAGCACCATATCGCTGAAAAACAGCGACTCTGACCACTACAGTTTAAGGAAATGCAAATATGAGTGATGAGGGACTGGCGCCAGGAAAACGCTTGTCGGAAATCCGCCAGCAGCAGGGGCTTTCACAACGTCGTGCCGCCGAACTCTCCGGGCTGACTCACAGTGCTATCAGTACGATAGAACAAGATAAAGTCAGCCCTGCCATCAGTACGCTGCAAAAGCTGCTGAAGGTGTATGGTCTGTCACTCTCGGAATTCTTTTCCGAGCCGGAAAAACCTGATGAGCCGCAGGTCGTCATTAATCAGGACGATTTAATTGAGATGGGCAGTCAGGGTGTGTCAATGAAGCTGGTTCATAACGGTAACCCGAATCGCACGCTGGCGATGATCTTTGAAACGTACCAGCCGGGCACAACCACTGGGGAAAGAATTAAGCATCAGGGTGAGGAAATAGGCACTGTACTGGAAGGTGAAATTGTTCTGACGATTAATGGTCAGGATTACCACCTCGTCGCGGGGCAAAGTTATGCCATTAATACCGGCATCCCGCACAGTTTCAGTAATACGTCGGCAGGTATTTGCCGAATTATCAGCGCCCATACGCCCACCACGTTTTAATCTTTTTGTTCTGTAAGCCGGGTAAGCGCAATGCGCCCGGCAATCCATAAAGAATGTCGCCAGAAATAAACGGGCATACGGCCTGGGGATCTCTGCGCCCCGACGTTCACAAACTGCATATATCTGATAGACGTGAAACAGGAGTCATAATGAATTTTCATCATCTGGCTTACTGGCAGGATAAAGCGTTAAGTCTCGCCATTGAAACCCGCTTATTTATTAACGGTGAATATACTGCTGCGGCGGAAAATGAAACCTTTGAAACCGTTGATCCGGTCACCCAGGCACCGCTGGCCAAAATTGCCCGCGGCAAGAGCGTCGATATCGACCGTGCGGTGAGCGCAGCACGCGGCGTATTTGAACGCGGCGACTGGTCACTCTCTTCTCCGGCTAAACGTAAAGCTGTACTGAATAAACTCGCCGATTTAATGGAAGCCCACGCCGAAGAGCTGGCACTGCTGGAAACTCTCGACACCGGCAAACCGATTCGTCACAGTCTGCGTGATGATATTCCCGGCGCGGCGCGCGCCATTCGCTGGTACGCCGAAGCGATCGACAAAGTGTATGGCGAAGTGGCGACCACCAGTAGCCATGAGCTGGCGATGATCGTGCGTGAACCGGTCGGCGTAATTGCCGCCATCGTGCCGTGGAACTTCCCGCTGCTGCTGACTTGCTGGAAACTCGGCCCGGCGCTGGCGGCGGGAAACAGCGTGATTCTAAAACCGTCTGAAAAATCACCGCTCAGTGCGATTCGTCTCGCGGGGCTGGCGAAAGAAGCAGGTCTGCCGGATGGCGTACTGAACGTAGTAACGGGTTTTGGTCATGAAGCGGGGCAGGCGCTGTCGCGTCATAACGATATCGACGCCATTGCCTTTACCGGTTCAACCCGTACCGGGAAACAGCTGCTGAAAGATGCGGGCGACAGCAACATGAAACGCGTCTGGCTGGAAGCGGGCGGCAAAAGCGCCAACCTCGTTTTCGCCGATTGTCCGGATCTGCAAAAAGCGGCAAGCGCCACCGCCGCAGGCATCTTCTACAACCAGGGCCAGGTGTGCATCGCCGGAACGCGTTTGTTGCTGGAAGAGAGCATCGCCGATGAATTCTTAGCCCTGTTAAAACAGCAGGCGCAAAACTGGCAGCCGGGCCATCCACTTGATCCCGCAACCACCATGGGCACCTTAATCGACTGCGCCCACGCCGACTCGGTCCATAGCTTTATTCGGGAAGGCGAAAGCAAAGGGCAACTGCTGCTGGATGGTCGTAACGCTGAGCTGGCTGCCGCCATCGGCCCGACCATCTTTGTGGATGTAGACCCGAATGCGTCCTTAAGCCGCGAAGAGATTTTCGGTCCGGTGCTGGTGGTCACGCGTTTCACATCAGAAGACCAGGCGCTACAGCTTGCCAACGACAGCCAGTACGGCCTTGGCGCGGCGGTATGGACGCGCGACCTCTCCCGCGCGCACCGCATGAGCCGCCGCCTGAAGGCTGGTTCCGTCTTCGTCAATAACTACAACGACGGCGATATGACCGTGCCGTTTGGCGGCTATAAGCAGAGCGGCAACGGTCGCGACAAATCCCTGCATGCCCTTGAAAAATTCACCGAACTGAAAACCATCTGGATAAGCCTGGAGGCCTGAAATGACCGAACATACCAGCAGTTACTACGCCGCCAGTGCGAATAAATACGCGCCATTCGACACGCTGAATGAGTCGATTTCCTGCGACGTTTGCGTGGTCGGCGGCGGCTATACCGGGCTCTCTTCCGCGCTGCATCTGGCGGAAGCGGGCTTTGACGTGGTGGTTCTTGAAGCCTCACGCATCGGCTTCGGCGCAAGCGGACGCAATGGCGGGCAGCTTGTGAACTCCTACAGCCGCGACATCGACGTGATCGAAAAAAACTACGGCATGGACACCGCCCGTATGCTCGGCAGCATGATGTTCGAGGGTGGCGAGATCATCCGCGAACGTATCAAACGTTATCAGATTGACTGCGACTATCGTCCCGGCGGTCTGTTTGTGGCGATGAATGATAAACAACTCGCCACACTCGAAGAGCAGAAAGAGAACTGGGAACGCTACGGCAATAAACAGCTGGAGCTGCTGGACGCCAACGCTATTCGCCGCGAGGTCGCCAGCGATCGCTACACTGGTGCGCTGCTGGATCACAGCGGTGGGCATATTCATCCGCTAAACCTCGCCATTGGCGAAGCGGACGCCATCCGCCTCAACGGCGGGCGCGTGTATGAACTTTCTGCCGTGACGCAGATCCAGCACACCACGCCAGCCGTTGTGCGAACTGCCAAAGGTCAGGTGACGGCGAAGTATGTGATTGTCGCCGGGAATGCGTATCTGGGCGATAAAGTAGAGCCGGAACTGGCGAAACGCAGCATGCCGTGCGGCACGCAGGTGATCACCACCGAACGGCTGTCGGAAGATTTAGCCCGTTCGCTGATCCCGAAAAACTACTGTGTGGAAGACTGTAACTATCTGCTTGATTACTACCGTCTTACCGCCGACAACCGCCTGCTGTACGGCGGCGGCGTGGTCTACGGCGCGCGCGACCCGGATGACGTTGAGCGCCTTGTGGTGCCGAAACTGCTGAAAACCTTCCCGCAGCTGAAGGGCGTGAAAATTGATTACCGCTGGACGGGCAACTTCCTGCTGACCTTGTCGCGCATGCCGCAGTTCGGTCGCCTTGATACCAACATCTATTACATGCAGGGCTACAGCGGCCACGGCGTCACCTGTACCCATCTTGCCGGGCGTCTGATTGCCGAACTGCTGCGCGGCGACGCCGAACGTTTCGATGCCTTCGCCAATCTGCCGCATTACCCGTTCCCCGGCGGGCGCACGCTGCGCGTGCCATTTACCGCGATGGGCGCGGCTTATTACAGCCTGCGCGATCGTCTGGGCGTTTAATTTCCGATTAACAGTGAAGAGTCAAAAGGTGTGAAACATGAGCAACAATGAATTCCATCAGCGTCGTCTTTCTGCTACCCCACGCGGGGTTGGCGTGATGTGTAACTTCTTCGCCCAGTCGGCAGAAAACGCTACGCTGAAGGACGTAGAGGGCAACGAATACATCGATTTCGCCGCAGGCATTGCGGTGCTGAATACCGGGCATCGCCACCCTGATCTGGTCGCGGCGGTGGAGCAGCAATTGCAACAGTTTACCCACACGGCGTATCAGATTGTGCCGTACGAAAGCTACGTCACGCTGGCGGAGAAAATTAACGCCCTTGCCCCAGTGAGCGGGCAGGCTAAAACCGCATTCTTCACTACCGGTGCGGAAGCGGTGGAAAACGCGGTGAAAATTGCTCGCGCCCATACCGGACGACCTGGCGTGATTGCGTTTAGCGGTGGCTTCCACGGTCGTACATATATGACCATGGCGCTGACCGGAAAAGTTGCGCCGTACAAAATCGGCTTCGGCCCGTTCCCTGGTTCGGTGTATCACGTACCTTATCCGTCAGATTTACACGGCATTTCAACACAGGACTCCCTCGACGCCATCGAACGCTTGTTTAAATCAGACATCGAAGCGAAGCAGGTCGCGGCCATTATTTTCGAACCGGTGCAGGGCGAGGGCGGTTTCAACGTTGCGCCAAAAGAGCTGGTTGCCGCCATTCGCCGCCTGTGCGACGAGCACGGTATTGTGATGATTGCCGATGAAGTGCAAAGCGGCTTTGCGCGTACCGGTAAACTGTTTGCCATGGATCATTACGCCGATAAGCCGGACTTAATGACGATGGCGAAAAGCCTCGCGGGCGGGATGCCGCTTTCGGGCGTGGTCGGTAACGCGAATATTATGGACGCGCCCGCGCCGGGCGGGTTGGGTGGCACCTACGCCGGGAACCCGCTGGCGGTGGCTGCCGCGCACGCGGTGCTCAATATTATCGACAAAGAATCACTCTGCGAACGCGCGAATCAACTGGGCCAGCGTCTCAAAAACACGTTGATTGATGCCAAAGAAAGCGTTCCGGCCATTGCTGCGGTACGCGGCCTGGGGTCGATGATTGCGGCAGAGTTTAACGATCCGCAAACGGGCGAGCCGTCAGCGGCGATTGCACAGAAAATCCAGCAACGCGCGCTGGCGCAGGGGCTGCTCCTGCTGACCTGTGGCGCATACGGCAACGTGATTCGCTTCCTGTATCCGCTGACCATACCGGATGCGCAATTCGATGCGGCAATGAAAATTTTGCAGGATGCGCTGAGCGATTAATAGCCCAACGCAATAATGTCTGATGCGCTGCGCTTATCAGGCCTGCAAACGACGTATTGATTATGTATGCCGAATAAAGCATTCACGCCGCATCCGGCAAGTTGTATTGCTCAACTTCGCTAAATCTGGTGCTTTTTCAACAACGCGCGGAACTGATGATAAGTTAACCCCAGTAATTCAGCCGCGCGCTTCTGGTTATATTTCCCTTGTTGCAAACTGAGTTGCAGCAACTCTTTTTCCTGCTGCATCTGAAACTCACGTAAATCCAGCGGCAGTGTTGGAAGCGAGGTGGTTTCTGAAACGGCGATAGTGTCTTCAGGCGGACGCCGTTTAAAGGGATCAATAATGATGTCATCAAGCGGATAATCGCTGGTGCCGTGGCGATACACTGAACGTTCCACCACGTTTTTCAATTCACGAATATTTCCCGGCCAACGATAATTCAGCAATGTTTCTCTGGCGCGCTCCGTAAACCCCGGGAACAGAGGCAGCTTGATTTCCCGACACATCTGGATGGCAAAGTGTTCTGCCATCAACATTATGTCGCTTTCGCGCTCGCGCAGTGGTGGCAGTTGTACAACATCAAAAGCCAGTCGGTCGAGCAGGTCAGCGCGAAAAGTGCCTTCATTGACCATCGCCGGGAGATCGGCATTCGTCGCGCATACCAACCGCACATTCACCTGCAATGGCTGGCTGCCGCCAACGCGCTCCAGTTCACCGTACTCAATCACGCGCAATAATTTCTCCTGCACCATCATCGGTGCCGTAGCGAGTTCATCAAGAAATAGCGTACCGCCGTCGGCACGTTCAAATCTCCCAGGATGACGTTTTTGCGCACCGGTAAACGCCCCCGCTTCGTGACCAAACAGTTCGGAATCCAGCAGATTTTCATTTAACGCCGCGCAGTTAAGGGAAATAAACGGCCCTTGCCAACGGGAGGAGAGATAATGCAGGCGGCTGGCAATCAGCTCTTTACCGGTGCCGCGTTCGCCGATGATGAGCACCGGTTTGTCCAGCGGTGCGAGATGCGAAACCTGTTCCAGCACTTCGAGAAAGCTGTTCGCCTCACCAAGTAAATTATCTTTGTATTCTGCCATGATGAAATTCGCCACTTGTTAGTGTAATTCGCTAACTCATCCTGGCATGTTGCTGTTGATTCTTCAATCAGATCTTTATAAATCAAAAAGATAAAAAATTGGCACGCAAATTGTATTAACAGTTCAGCAGGACAATCCTGAACGCAGAAATCAAGAGGACAACATTATGGGTATTTTTTCTCGCTTTGCCGACATCGTGAATGCCAACATCAACGCTCTGTTAGAGAAAGCGGAAGATCCACAGAAACTGGTTCGTCTGATGATCCAGGAGATGGAAGATACACTGGTTGAAGTACGTTCTACTTCGGCGCGCGCGTTGGCAGAAAAGAAACAGCTGACTCGCCGTATTGAACAAGCGTCGGCGCGTGAAGTTGAATGGCAGGAAAAAGCCGAACTGGCGCTGCTGAAAGAGAGAGAGGATCTGGCACGTGCAGCGTTAATTGAAAAACAGAAACTGACCGATCTGATTAAGAGCCTGGAACATGAAGTGACGCTGGTGGACGACACGCTGGCACGCATGAAGAAAGAGATCGGTGAGCTGGAAAACAAATTGAGCGAAACACGCGCTCGCCAGCAGGCATTGATGTTACGTCATCAGGCGGCAAACTCGTCGCGCGATGTGCGTCGTCAGCTGGACAGTGGCAAACTGGATGAAGCAATGGCTCGTTTCGAATCTTTCGAACGTCGTATTGACCAGATGGAAGCGGAAGCAGAAAGCCACAGCTTCGGTAAACAAAAATCGCTGGACGATCAGTTTGCCGAACTGAAAGCCGATGATGCAATCAGCGAACAACTGGCACAATTAAAAGCCAAAATGAAGCAAGACAATCAATAATAACATCCAGGCGGCGTCCGAACGCGCCGCCGCTCATCGTCTAAGGAGTACTTATGAGCGCGCTATTTCTGGCTATTCCGTTAACCATTTTTGTGCTGTTTGTTTTACCGATCTGGTTATGGCTGCATTACAGCAATCGTTCTGGTCGCAGTGAATTGTCGCAAAGTGAGCAGCAGCGATTAGCGCAACTGGCTGATGAAGCAAAACGGATGCGCGAACGTATTCAGGCGCTGGAATCTATTCTTGATGCAGAACATCCGAACTGGAGGGATCGCTAATGGCGGGCATTAATCTCAATAAAAAATTATGGCGTATTCCACAGCAGGGCATGGTCCGCGGCGTCTGCGCCGGGATTGCCAACTATTTTGATGTACCGGCAAAACTGGTGCGTATCCTGGTGGTGCTGTCGATTTTCTTCGGTCTGGCGCTGTTTACCCTGGTTGCTTACATCATTTTGTCATTTGCGCTTGATCCAATGCCGGACAACATGGCCTTTGGTGAGCAGCTACCTTCCAGCAGCGAATTGCTGGATGAAGTCGACCGTGAACTGGCGGCAAGTGAAACGCGTTTACGCGAGATGGAACGTTATGTCACTTCCGATACTTTCACGTTACGTAGCCGTTTCCGTCAACTGTGAGGAAAGTTATGAATACTCGCTGGCAACAGGCCGGGCAAAAGGTAAAGCCTGGTTTCAAATTAGCAGGCAAGCTGGTACTTCTTACCGCACTGCGCTATGGCCCGGCGGGTGTAGCGGGCTGGGCGATAAAATCAGTTGCTCGCCGACCGCTGAAAATGTTGCTGGCTGTGGCGCTGGAACCGCTGTTAAGTCGGGCTGCTAATAAACTGGCACAGCGTTATAAAAGGTGAGGGGAGTTTCGCAAAAATTGTTAAATCTCAGGCGTATAATGGATGGCAATTTTCATCCATAGAAGGACGCTTACATGTTTAAAAAAGGCTTACTTGCTCTGGCACTGGTGTTTTCACTGCCCGTTTTCGCCGCTGAACACTGGATCGATGTTCGTGTTCCAGAGCAGTATCAGCAAGAGCACGTTCAGGGGGCCATCAATATTCCCCTGAAGGAAGTGAAAGAGCGCATTGCCACCGCCGTTCCGGATAAAAACGACACCGTGAAAGTGTATTGCAATGCCGGACGCCAGTCAGGGCAAGCAAAAGAGATCCTTAGCGAGATGGGATATACCCACGTTGAGAACGCCGGTGGCCTGAAAGACATCGCAATGCCGAAGGTCAAAGGTTAAAAGAATTCACCATGAGCGGCGCTTATGCGCCGTTTTTTTTCTGTCACACCTTATTTACATCCCCATAGATTATTTGCGTCAGCTCACAAATACGCTTTTTCCCTGGTAAAAAATGATTTCCTGCGTGACTAAAACCCTTGTGCTCAATTGACAGTTTATTTTCTGCGGAGTAGTCTCTCGTTTCATGGGACCGCTACCACGGAAAGGCAACATGAAACAGAAAATTACGGATTACCTGGACGAAATCTACGGTGGAACATTTACCGCAACTCATTTACAGAAACTTGTAACGCGTCTTGAGAGTGCGAAACGATTAATTACACAGCGACGTAAAAAACACTGGGATGAAAGTGATGTCGTGTTAATTACCTATGCCGATCAATTTCACAGCAATGATTTAAAACCATTACCCACATTTAATCAGTTTTACCATCAATGGCTGCAAAGCATTTTTTCACATGTTCATTTGTTGCCGTTTTATCCATGGTCATCTGATGATGGCTTTTCGGTAATTGATTATCATCAGGTCGCCAGTGAAGCGGGGGAGTGGCAGGATATTCAGCAACTCGGTGAATGCAGTCATTTAATGTTTGATTTTGTCTGCAACCATATGTCGGCAAAAAGTGAATGGTTTAAAAACTATTTACAACAGCATCCAGGTTTTGAAGATTTTTTTATTGCCGTTGACCCGCAAACCGATCTCAGCGCCGTCACTCGCCCGCGTGCGTTACCGTTATTAACGCCATTCCAGATGCGCGATCATTCAACGCGCCATTTATGGACCACCTTTAGTGACGATCAAATTGACCTGAATTACCGTAGCCCTGAAGTGTTGCTGGCGATGGTGGATGTTTTACTCTGTTACCTTGCGAAAGGTGCTGAGTATGTCCGCCTGGATGCCGTTGGCTTTATGTGGAAAGAGCCGGGAACAAGCTGCATCCATCTGGAAAAAACACATCTGATTATCAAACTGTTACGGTCGATTATTGATAACGTTGCGCCAGGTACAGTGATCATTACCGAGACCAATGTTCCGCATAAAGACAACATTGCTTACTTTGGCGCAGGCGATGACGAAGCACATATGGTGTACCAGTTCTCGCTGCCGCCACTGGTGCTGCATGCGGTGCAAAAACAGAACGTTGAGGCGCTTTGTGCGTGGGCGCAAAACCTGACACTACCTTCCAGCAACACCACCTGGTTTAACTTCCTCGCCTCTCACGATGGCATCGGGCTAAACCCGCTACGGGGCTTGTTGCCTGAAAGCGAAATATTAGAGCTGGTCGAGGCGTTACAGCAGGAAGGTGCATTAGTAAACTGGAAAAATAATCCCGACGGTACACGCAGTCCGTATGAAATAAATGTGACCTATATGGATGCGTTAAGCCGCCGTGAGAGTAGCGATGAAGAACGTTGCGCCAGGTTTATTCTCGCCCATGCGATTTTGTTAAGTTTCCCCGGTGTGCCAGCGATATATATTCAAAGTATTCTTGGCTCGCGTAATGATTACGCAGGTGTCGAAAAACTCGGATATAACCGTGCGATTAACCGTAAAAAATATCACAGTAAAGAGATAACCCGAGAACTGAACGATGAAGCTACATTAAGGCATGCGGTATATCATGAGTTGTCGCGTTTAATTACACTTCGTCGCAGCCATAACGAGTTTCATCCGGATAATAATTTTACCATCGATACGATTAATTCATCCGTAATGCGTATTCAAAGAAGTAACGCTGATGGTAATTGTCTGACTGGATTGTTTAATGTCAGTAAAAATATTCAGCATGTAAATATTACTAATCTGCATGGTCGGGATCTGATTAGTGAAGTTGATATATTGGGTAATGAAATAACGCTGCGCCCCTGGCAGGTTATGTGGATTAAATAAAAAGGAACATCTCATGATTAAATCAAAAATCGTGCTGTTATCAGCACTGGTTTCCTGCGCCCTGATTTCAGGCTGTAAAGAAGAAAATAAAACGAATGTATCCATCGAATTTATGCATTCTTCGGTGGAGCAGGAGCGCCAGGCCGTTATCAGTAAATTGATTGCCCGTTTTGAAAAAGAAAACCCTGGCATCACCGTTAAGCAAGTGCCCGTGGAAGAAGATGCCTATAACACTAAAGTCATTACTCTTTCACGTAGCGGTTCGCTGCCGGAAGTGATAGAAACCAGCCATGACTACGCCAAAGTGATGGACAAAGAGCAGCTTATCGATCGCAAAGCGGTTGCCACAGTCATCAGCAACGTTGGTGAAGGCGCGTTTTACGATGGCGTACTGCGTATTGTGCGTACCGAAGATGGTAGCGCATGGACCGGTGTTCCTGTCAGCGCCTGGATTGGCGGTATCTGGTATCGCAAAGATGTGCTGGCAAAAGCGGGGCTTGAGGAGCCGAAAAACTGGCAACAGCTGCTGGACGTTGCACAGAAACTGAATGACCCGGCGAATAAAAAATACGGCATTGCGCTGCCTACAGCAGAAAGCGTGTTGACGGAACAATCCTTCTCCCAGTTTGCGTTATCCAACCAGGCTAACGTCTTTAACGCCGAAGGCAAAATCACCCTTGATACACCAGAGATGATGCAGGCACTGACCTATTACCGCGACCTTGCTGCCAACACTATGCCGGGTTCTAACGACATCATGGAAGTGAAAGACGCCTTTATGAACGGCACCGCGCCGATGGCGATTTACTCCACCTATATCCTTCCGGCTGTGATTAAAGAAGGCGACCCGAAAAACGTCGGTTTCGTGGTGCCAACCGAGAAAAACTCTGCGGTCTACGGCATGTTGACCTCGCTGACCATTACCGCCGGGCAAAAGACCGAAGAGACGGAAGCAGCAGAAAAATTTGTCACCTTTATGGAGCAGGCAGACAACATTGCCGACTGGGTGATGATGTCGCCAGGTGCTGCGCTGCCGGTGAATAAAGCGGTTGTCACTACCGCCACCTGGAAAGACAACGACGTTATTAAGGCGCTGGGTGAACTACCGAATCAGCTAATCGGTGAACTGCCAAATATTCAGGTCTTTGGTGCAGTAGGGGATAAAAACTTTACCCGCATGGGTGATGTGACGGGGTCTGGCGTGGTGAGCTCCATGGTGCATAACGTCACCGTGGGTAAAGCCGATCTCCCTGGCACGCTGCAAGCGAGCCAGAAAAAGCTGGATGAACTGATCGAACAGCACTAAACCCAGGACAGGAATCCGCAATGAACAGGCTTTTTTCAGGTCGTTCCGATATGCCCTTTGCGCTGCTGCTTCTCGCGCCCAGCTTATTACTGCTGGGTGGTCTGGTGGCCTGGCCAATGGTGTCGAATATCGAAATCAGTTTTTTACGTCTGCCGCTCAATCCCAACATCGAGTCAACCTTTGTTGGGGTGAGTAACTATGTGCGTATCCTCTCCGATCCCGGCTTCTGGCACTCGCTGTGGATGACGGTCTGGTATACCGCGCTGGTGGTGGCGGGCAGCACCGTGCTCGGGCTGGCAGTGGCGATGTTTTTCAACCGCGAGTTCCGTCTGCGCAAAACCGCGCGTTCGCTGGTGATCCTCTCCTACGTAACGCCGTCCATTTCGCTGGTGTTTGCCTGGAAATACATGTTCAACAACGGCTACGGCATTGTGAACTACCTCGGCGTCGATCTTCTGCATCTCTATGAGCAGGCACCGCTGTGGTTCGATAATCCGGGCAGTAGCTTTGTGCTGGTGGTGCTGTTCGCCATCTGGCGCTACTTCCCGTATGCCTTTATCTCGTTTCTGGCGATTTTGCAGACCATCGACAAATCGCTGTACGAAGCGGCAGAGATGGATGGCGCTAATGCCTGGCAACGGTTTCGTATCGTCACGCTGCCCGCGATTATGCCGGTCCTGGCGACGGTGGTGACCCTGCGCACCATCTGGATGTTCTACATGTTCGCGGATGTTTATTTGCTGACGACCAAGGTCGATATTCTCGGTGTATATCTCTACAAAACCGCCTTTGCCTTTAATGATTTAGGAAAAGCGGCGGCGATCTCGGTGGTGCTCTTCATCATTATTTTCGCTGTCATTCTGCTGACCAGGAAACGGGTGAACCTCAATGGCAACAAATAAACGCACACTCAGTCGCATCGGTTTTTACTGCGGGCTGGCGCTGTTTCTCATCATCACGCTGTTTCCATTTTTTGTGATGCTGATGACCTCGTTCAAGGGCGCGAAAGAGGCGATCTCACTGCATCCTACGCTGCTGCCGCAGCAGTGGACGCTGGAGCATTACGTCGACATTTTTAACCCGATGATTTTCCCGTTTGTCGACTACTTCCGTAACAGTCTGGTGGTGTCGGTGGTTTCATCCGTGGTGGCGGTATTCCTCGGCATTCTTGGGGCTTACGCGCTTTCCCGCCTGCGCTTTAAAGGTCGGATGACCATCAATGCCAGCTTTTACACGGTGTATATGTTCTCTGGCATTTTGCTGGTGGTGCCGCTGTTCAAAATCATCACCGCGCTGGGCATTTACGACACCGAGATGGCGCTGATCATCACCATGGTGACGCAAACTCTGCCCACCGCCGTGTTTATGCTGAAAAGCTACTTCGACACCATCCCCGATGAGATCGAAGAAGCGGCGATGATGGATGGCCTCAACCGTCTGCAAATTATCTTCCGCATCACCGTGCCGTTGGCGATGTCCGGGCTGATATCCGTGTTCGTCTACTGCTTTATGGTGGCGTGGAACGACTATCTGTTTGCGTCGATTTTCCTCTCCAGCGCCAGCAATTTCACCTTACCGGTGGGCCTGAACGCGCTGTTCAGTACGCCAGATTACATCTGGGGACGGATGATGGCGGCCTCACTGGTGACCGCATTGCCGGTGGTGATTATGTATGCGCTTTCGGAACGTTTTATTAAGAGTGGTTTGACCGCCGGTGGCGTGAAGGGCTAAAGCGGCCAGTTTCTTTACAAGGAGTTTTAAATGAAAAAGTTAGTAGCCACAGCACCGCGTGTTGCTGCGCTGGTTGAGTATGAAGATCGGGCGATTTTAGCCAATGAAGTGAAAATCCGCGTGCGTTTCGGCGCACCGAAACACGGAACGGAAGTGGTCGACTTCCGCGCCGCCAGCCCGTTTATCGATGAAGACTTTAACGGTGAATGGCAGATGTTCACTCCGCGTCCGGCAGATGCGCCGCGCGGCATTGAGTTTGGCAAATTCCAGCTTGGCAACATGGTGGTTGGCGACATTATCGAGTGCGGCAGCGACGTAACCGACTACGCGGTGGGCGACAGCGTATGCGGCTACGGCCCACTCTCCGAGACGGTCATCATTAACGCGGTGAATAACTACAAGCTGCGCAAAATGCCGCAAGGCAGCTCCTGGAAAAACGCCGTCTGTTACGACCCGGCGCAGTTTGCCATGAGCGGCGTGCGCGATGCCAACGTGCGCGTGGGTGATTTTGTGGTGGTGGTAGGGCTTGGCGCGATTGGTCAAATAGCCATCCAACTGGCGAAACGCGCTGGCGCATCGGTGGTAATTGGCGTCGATCCTATCGCCCATCGCTGTGATATTGCCCGTCGCCACGGTGCGGATTTCTGCCTTAACCCCATCGGCACTGACGTAGGTAAAGAGATCAAAACGCTGACCGGCAAGCAGGGTGCCGATGTGATTATCGAAACCAGCGGTTACGCCGACGCGCTGCAATCGGCGCTCCGCGGCCTGGCTTATGGCGGCACCATCTCGTATGTTGCGTTTGCCAAACCGTTTGCCGAAGGTTTTAACCTCGGACGCGAAGCCCATTTCAATAACGCCAAAATTGTCTTCTCCCGCGCGTGCAGCGAACCGAACCCGGATTATCCGCGCTGGAGCCGCAAGCGTATCGAAGAAACCTGTTGGGAACTGCTGATGAACGGTTATCTCAATTGTGAAGATCTAATCGACCCGGTGGTGACCTTTGCCAATAGCCCGGAAAGCTACATGCAGTATGTCGACCAGCATCCGGAACAGAGCATCAAAATGGGCGTTACGTTTTAATTCAAAGGAATGAAAAAAAATGAAAATAGGCACACAGAATCAGGCGTTCTTTCCGGAAAATATTCTGGAGAAATTTCGTTATATCAAAGAGATGGGTTTCGATGGTTTTGAGATCGACGGCAAACTGCTGGTCAACAATCTCGAAGAAGTCAAAGCGGCGATCAAAGAAACTGGTTTACCGGTGACCACCACCTGCGGTGGCTATGACGGCTGGATTGGTGACTTTATCGAAGAGCGTCGTCTTAATGGCTTAAAGCAGATCGAACGCATTCTCGAAGCGCTGGCAGAAGTGGGGGGTAAAGGCATCGTCGTTCCGGCAGCGTGGGGCATGTTTACCTTCCGCTTACCGCCGATGACCTCGCCGCGTAGCCTGGACGGCGACCGCAAAATGGTGAGTGATTCCCTGCGCGTACTGGAACAGGTCGCCGCGCGTACCGGAACCGTGGTGTATCTCGAACCGTTAAACCGCTATCAGGATCATATGATCAACACCCTCGCCGATGCTCGTCGTTACATCGTCGAAAACAATCTTAAACATGTGCAGATTATCGGCGATTTCTATCACATGAACATCGAAGAAGATAACCTGGCGCAGGCGCTGCACGACAACCGTGACCTGCTCGGTCATGTGCATATTGCCGATAACCATCGTTACCAGCCGGGCAGTGGCACCCTCGATTTCCACGCGCTGTTTGAACAGCTGCGCGCCGATAACTATCAGGGTTATGTGGTGTATGAAGGGCGTATCCGGGCAGAAGATCCTGCCCAGGCGTACCGTGATTCGTTGGCCTGGTTGCGTACCTGCTAAGAGGTCTTTGTGAAAAGTGCAATGACAAGCTCTCCGCTGCGGGTCGCGATAATAGGCGCAGGCCAGGTGGCGGATAAGGTTCATGCTTCGTACTACTGCACCCGCAACGATCTGGAACTGGTGGCTGTCTGTGATAGCCGCCTTTCCCAGGCGCAGGCGCTGGCAGATAAATACGGTAATGCATCCGTGTGGGACGATCCGCAGGCCATGCTGCTGGCGGTGAAACCTGATGTGGTTAGCGTCTGCTCACCTAACCGTTTTCATTACGAACATACCCTGATGGCACTGGAAGCGGGCTGCCATGTGATGTGCGAAAAACCGCCCGCCATGACGCCAGAACAGGCGCGGGAAATGTGCGATACCGCGCGCAAACAGGGCAAGGTGCTGGCCTACGACTTTCACCATCGTTTTGCGCTCGATACGCAACAGCTGCGTGAACAGGTGACCAACGGCGTTTTGGGAGAGATTTACGTTACCACCGCCCGCGCCCTGCGTCGCTGCGGCGTTCCCGGCTGGGGTGTCTTTACCAATAAAGAACTGCAGGGTGGTGGCCCGCTGATCGACATCGGCATTCATATGCTGGATGCTGCGATGTATGTGCTGGGCTTTCCGGCGGTGAAAAGCGTGAATGCGCATAGCTTTCAAAAGATCGGCACGCAAAAGAGCTGTGGTCAATTTGGCGAGTGGGATCCGGCAACTTATAGCGTCGAAGATTCGCTGTTTGGCACCATTGAATTTCATAACGGCGGCATTCTGTGGCTGGAAACGTCATTTGCACTCAACATCCGCGAACAGTCGATTATGAACGTCAGCTTTTGTGGTGATAAAGCCGGTGCGACGCTGTTTCCAGCACATATCTACACCGATAACAACGGTGAATTAATGACGCTGATGCAACGGGAACTGGCAGACGACAACCGCCATTTGCGCAGCATGGAAGCCTTTATCAATCACGTACAGGGCAAGCCCGTGATGATAGCCGACGCCGAGCAGGGGTACATCATCCAGCAACTGGTGGCGGCGTTGTATCAATCCGCAGAAACAGGGACGCGTGTGGAATTATGACCAGGCCAGTAACGTTATCAGAACCCCATTTCAGCCAGCATACCCTGAACAAGTATGCATCGCTGATGGCGCAGGGGAACGGCTATCTTGGGCTTCGCGCCAGCCATGAAGAAGATTACACGCGCCAGACGCGAGGGATGTATCTGGCGGGGCTGTATCATCGGGCGGGAAAAGGTGAAATCAACGAACTGGTGAACCTGCCTGATATCTTGGGGATGGAGATTGCCATAAATGGTGAGGTTTTCTCGTTATCCCGCGAAGCCTGGCAGCGTGAACTTGACTTTGCCAGTGGAGAATTACGCCGTAGCGTTGTCTGGCGTACCAGCAACGGCACAGGTTACACCATCGCCAGCCGTCGCTTTGTTTCGGCAGACCAACTGCCGCTCATTGTGCTGGAAATCACTATTACGCCACTGGACGCCGACGCGTCAGTGCTGATTTCAACAGGTATCGACGCCACGCAAACCAACCACGGTCGCCAACATCTCGACGAAACCCAGGTGCGGGTGTTTGGTCAGCATCTGATGCAGGGGATCTACACCACCCAGGATGGACGCAGTGATGTGGCCATCAGCTGTTGCTGTATGGTGAGCGGTGATGTGCAGCAATGCTATACCGCCAAAGAGCGCCGTTTGCAGCAACATACCAGTGCGCAGCTTCATGCAGGTGAGACAGTGACGTTGCAAAAACTGGTGTGGATCGACTGGCGGGATGACAGGCAAGCCGTTTTAGACGAGTGGGGCAGCGCGTCGCTTCGCCAGCTTGAAATGTGCGCGCAGCAGAGTTACGACCAACTTCTTGCAGTATCAACAGAAAACTGGCGTCAATGGTGGCAGAAACGTCGTATCACGGTAAATGGCGGCGAAGCGCACGATCAGCAAGCGTTAGATTATGCGCTTTATCATCTGCGCATCATGACGCCTGCCCACGACGAGCGCAGCAGCATTGCGGCAAAAGGCTTAACCGGCGAAGGCTACAAAGGCCACGTTTTCTGGGATACAGAAGTATTTTTGTTACCGTTTCATCTGTTTAGCGATCCGACGGTTGCCCGAAGTTTACTGCGTTATCGCTGGCACAACTTGCCAGGCGCGCAGGAGAAAGCGCGACGCAACGGCTGGCAGGGCGCGCTATTTCCGTGGGAAAGCGCGCGCAGCGGCGAAGAAGAGACGCCGGAATTTGCCGCCATTAACATTCGCACCGGGCTGCGGCAAAAAGTGGCCTCGGCGCAGGCGGAACATCATCTGGTGGCCGATATCGCCTGGGCGGTTATTCAATACTGGCAGACCACGGGGGATGAAAGTTTCATTGCGCATGAAGGCATGGCGCTACTTCTGGAAACTGCAAAGTTCTGGATTAGCCGCGCGGTGAGGGTTAACGACCGTCTGGAAATTCATGATGTTATTGGGCCTGACGAATATACCGAACATGTCAATAATAACGCCTTCACCAGCTATATGGCGTATTACAACGTCCAGCAGGCGCTGAGTATTGCCCGCCAGTTTGGCTGTAGCGACGACGCGTTTATTCATCGCGCCGAAATGTTCCTCAAAGAACTGTGGCTACCAGAAACTCAGCCCGACGGCGTTTTGCCGCAGGATGATTCGTTTATGGCGAAACCAGCGATTAATCTGGCGAAATACAAAGCGGCGGCGGGGAAGCAAACCATTTTGCTGGATTATTCACGCGCAGAAGTGAACGAAATGCAGATCCTCAAGCAGGCAGATGTGGTGATGCTCAATTACATGCTGCCGGAGCAGTTCTCAGCGGCATCGTGTCTCGCCAATCTGCAATTTTATGAACCGCGTACCATTCACGACTCGTCATTAAGTAAAGCAATCCACGGCATTGTTGCCGCACGTTGTGGCCTGTTGGCGCAGGGATATCACTTCTGGCGGGAGGGGACTGAAATCGATCTTGGTGCTGATCCGCATAGTTGTGATGATGGTATCCATGCTGCCGCAACTGGCGCTATCTGGCTGGGGGCGATTCAGGGTTTTGCCGGGGTGAGCGTGCGTGACGGTGAATTGCATCTCAATCCGGCGTTACCTGAGCAGTGGCAACAGTTGTCTTTCCCTCTGTTCTGGCAGGGCTGCGAATTACAGGTCACGCTCGACGCGCAGCGTATTGCGATTCGAACTTCTGCGCCCGTTTCACTGCGTTTGAACGGTCAGCTTATATCCGTGGCTGAAGAATCTGTTTTCTGTTTGGGTGATTTTATTTTGCCCTTCAATGGGACCGCTACCACACATCAGGAGGATGAATGAAACTGCAAGGGGTAATTTTCGATCTGGATGGTGTAATCACCGATACCGCGCATCTGCATTTCCAGGCGTGGCAGCAGATTGCCGCTGAAATTGGCATCAGCATTGATGCGCAGTTTAACGAATCCCTAAAAGGGATCAGCCGCGATGAGTCTCTGCGGCGCATTCTGCAACACGGGGGCAAAGAGGGCGACTTTAACTCGCAGGAGAGGGCGCAACTGGCGTATCGCAAAAATCTGCTCTATGTCCACTCACTGCGCGAGTTGACGGTCAACGCTGTTCTACCCGGCATTCGCTCTTTGCTGGCAGCTCTCCGTGCACAGCAGATCCCGGTTGGGCTGGCTTCTGTCTCCCTGAATGCGCCGACGATTTTAGCGGCGCTGGAGCTGCGCGAGTTTTTCACCTTCTACGCGGATGCTTCCCAACTTAAAAACTCGAAACCGGACCCGGAAATCTTTCTCGCCGCCTGTGCAGGGCTGGGCGTGCCGCCGCAGGCATGTATCGGCATTGAAGATGCGCAGGCGGGCATTGACGCCATTAACGCCAGCGGTATGCGCTCGGTGGGGATCGGCGCGGGCTTAACCGGGGCGCAATTACTGTTGCCTTCAACGGAATCACTCACCTGGCCGCGGTTATCGGCCTTCTGGCAAAACGTATAGCAAAGGAATCAACATGGCTCAGCTTTCGTTACAACATATTCAAAAAATCTACGATAACCAGGTGCATGTGGTGAAGGACTTCAACCTGGAAATTGCCGATAAAGAGTTCATCGTGTTTGTCGGCCCGTCGGGCTGCGGTAAGTCGACCACCCTGCGCATGATTGCCGGGCTTGAGGAGATCAGCGGCGGCGATCTGTTGATCGACGGCAAACGAATGAATGACGTTCCAGCCAAAGCACGCAATATAGCGATGGTGTTCCAGAACTACGCGTTGTATCCGCATATGACGGTTTACGACAACATGGCGTTTGGCCTGAAGATGCAAAAAATCGCCAAAGAGGTGATTGATGAGCGGGTGAACTGGGCGGCGCAAATTCTCGGCCTGCGTGAGTACCTGAAACGCAAGCCGGGCGCGCTTTCCGGCGGGCAACGCCAGCGTGTGGCGCTCGGGCGGGCGATTGTGCGCGAAGCGGGCGTGTTTTTAATGGATGAACCGCTCTCTAACCTTGATGCCAAGCTGCGCGTGCAAATGCGCGCAGAGATCAGCAAGCTGCACCAGAAGCTGAATACCACCATGATCTACGTGACCCACGATCAGACCGAAGCGATGACCATGGCGACGCGGATTGTGATTATGAAGGATGGGATTGTTCAGCAAGTTGGTGCGCCGAAAACGGTTTATAACCAACCAGCGAATATGTTTGTTGCCGGATTTATTGGATCACCGGCGATGAATTTTATTCGTGGCACGATCGATGGCGATAAATTCGTTACGGAAACGCTTAAATTAACCATTCCCGAAGAGAAATTAGCGGTTCTGAAAACACAGGGAAGTTTGCATAAGCCCATCGTGATGGGAATACGTCCGGAAGATATTCATCCGGACGCGCAAGAGGAAAATAACATTTCCGCCAAAATTAGCGTGGCAGAATTAACCGGTGCGGAATTTATGCTCTACACCACGGTTGGGGGGCACGAGTTAGTGGTCCGTGCTGGTGCGTTAAATGATTATCATGCAGGAGAAAATATCACTATTCATTTTGATATGACGAAATGTCATTTCTTTGATGCAGAAACGGAAATAGCATTTCGCTAAATACAGGGGGAAGGCATTCCCCCAGGATAATACAAGGAACAATAATGAAAAAGTTATTACCCTGTACCGCACTGGTGATGTGTGCGGGAATGGCCTGCGCACAGGCCGAGGAAAAGAACGACTGGCACTTTAATATCGGCGCGATGTACGAAATAGAAAACGTCGAGGGTTATGGCGAAGATATGGATGGGCTGGCGGAGCCTTCAGTCTATTTTAATGCCGCCAACGGGCCGTGGAGAATTGCTCTGGCCTATTATCAGGAAGGGCCGGTAGATTATAGCGCGGGTAAACGTGGAACGTGGTTTGATCGCCCGGAGCTGGAGGTGCATTATCAGTTCCTCGAAAACGATGATTTCAGTTTCGGCCTGACCGGTGGTTTCCGTAATTATGGTTATCACTACGTTGATGAACCGGGTAAAGACACGGCGAATATGCAGCGCTGGAAAATCGCGCCAGACTGGGATGTGAAACTGACGGACGATTTACGTTTCAACGGTTGGTTATCGATGTATAAATTTGCCAACGATCTGAACACGACCGGTTACGCTGATACCCGAGTCGAAACGGAAACAGGCCTGCAATATACCTTCAACGAAACGGTTGCCTTGCGAGTGAACTATTATCTCGAGCGCGGCTTTAATATGGACGACAGCCGCAATAACGGTGAGTTTTCTACGCAAGAAATTCGCGCCTATTTGCCGCTGACGCTCGGCAACCACTCGGTGACGCCGTATACGCGCATTGGGCTGGATCGCTGGAGTAACTGGGACTGGCAGGATGATATTGAACGTGAAGGCCATGATTTTAACCGTGTAGGTTTATTTTACGGTTATGATTTCCAGAACGGGCTTTCCGTTTCGCTGGAATACGCGTTTGAGTGGCAGGATCACGACGAAGGCGACAGCGATAAATTCCATTATGCAGGTGTCGGCGTAAATTACTCGTTCTGATAATGGGCTAAATTGCCGGATGCGGCACGAGTACTTTATCCGAACTATAAATGTAGGCCGGATAAGATGCGCTAGCATCGCATCCGGCATTCAGGCAAGGTAGCTGGTATTTATTTCAGCGTCATATGCGTGGCAACGGTAATATTCTGTGGTGACGGTTTTCCAGAAATTAAGCGGAATAATAACTCACAGCTTTGTTGACCTAACTCCTGTGTTGGGATATCAATACCGCCTGGCGCAGGCGTTAAAATAAACGACAGCGTTTCATTACTATAACCCACCACCGCTAACTGCTGCGGAATAGCAATATTTTTCTCTGCCGCCGCACGATAAATGCTCATTAATTTCAGGCTGTCAGTGGCAAACACTGCCTCAGGCAACGGTGACTGGCTTAATAATTCCCGCGCGGCTTGCAGTGCTGTTTCATGGGTATAACCGCCGTCAACAATCCATTCATCACGCACTGCAATATTATGCGCAGCCAGGCTCTGCTTATAACCATTTACCCGATCCACTGAAACATGGACATCAAGCGGAGCATGCAGGCAGGCAATATTTTGATGCCCACTTTCAATTAATGCATCGGTCAACGCAATGCTGTCGCCAAAATTATCGGTATCGACAGAATAAACATGGGCATATTGACCTTCAACTTTGCCAATCACCACGACAGGAATATCGTATTTATCAAGTTGGGCAAAAAATGACTCATCCGCTGGCGAACTTAGCATAATAATGCCTTTAATCATTTTCTGCTTAATTTTGCTTTCACATTTTTGTAAGTCTTCTGCCGGATTGTGCGACGTCTGCAAGATCACGTCGAAACCTTCCTCTTCAGCTTTGGCGGTGATGGCATGCAAAACTTCAGAGAAAAACGGATTACCCGCCGTAGTTTTGGTCGAACGGGTAGAAATCACCATAATGGCATCAAAACCCGAAGAGGTCAGCGCGCGGGCCAGCTTGTTTGGCTGATACTGTAATTCTTCAATGGCCCGTAACACTTTTTCGCGCGCTTCCGGGGAGATATTAGTTTGCTTATTCAGCACGCGTGATACGGTGGATTTTGATACGCCTGCAACCCTGGCAATATCATAAATAGTAGGGGACATAGGTCAGGAACTCCGTCCGAACGTGAATGCTGCACATCTTATGGAGTTCGCCCGTCGATGACAACACGGGCAGTTGATAATCAATGGCCTGGCCCCCACATTCATATCCTTACGAATGATTTTTTTCTGGTCTTCAGAGCAGCACAGGACAGCAATGAAGCGACTTAAAAATGAACTTAATGCGCTGGTGAATCGGGGTGTCGACAGACATCTGCGCCTCGCCGTAACCGGACTAAGCCGCAGCGGCAAAACAGCGTTTATCACTGCGATGGTCAATCAGTTGCTCAATATTCACGCCGGAGCACGCTTGCCGCTGTTAAGCGCGGTGCGTGAAGAGCGCCTGCTGGGCGTAAAACGCATTCCTCAGCGTGACTTTGGCATTCCGCGCTTCACATATGATGAAGGACTGGCGCAGTTATATGGCGATCCTCCCGCCTGGCCGACGCCAACGCGCGGCGTCAGTGAAATCCGCCTGGCGCTACGTTTTAAATCGAACGATTCGCTGCTACGCCACTTCAAGGACACCTCCACGCTGTATCTGGAGATTGTGGATTATCCCGGCGAATGGTTGCTCGACCTGCCGATGCTGGCGCAGGACTATTTAAGCTGGTCACGCCAGATGACGGGCTTACTCAATGGTCAGCGCGGCGAATGGTCGGTCAAATGGCGAATGATGTGCGAAGGGCTGGACCCGCTAGCGCCTGCCGACGAAAACCGGCTGGCAGACATTGCCGCCGCGTGGACCGATTATCTCCACCACTGTAAACAGCAGGGGCTGCACTTTATTCAGCCTGGGCGCTTTGTCTTGCCGGGAGATATGGCAGGTGCGCCCGCGCTGCAATTCTTCCCGTGGCCGGATGTCGATGCCTGGGGCGAGTCCAAACTGGCGCAGGCCGATAAGCACACCAATGCCGGAATGCTGCGCGAGCGGTTTAATTATTACTGCGAGAAGGTGGTGAAGGGGTTCTATAAGAATCATTTTCTGCGCTTTGACCGCCAGATTGTGCTGGTTGATTGCCTGCAACCTCTCAACAGTGGGCCACAGGCATTTAATGATATGCGTCTGGCACTGACGCAGCTGATGCAAAGTTTCCACTACGGGCAGCGTACCTTGTTCCGGCGTTTGTTTTCGCCGGTTATCGATAAGCTATTGTTTGCTGCCACTAAAGCGGACCATGTGACCATCGATCAGCACGCCAATATGGTTTCATTACTGCAACAACTGATTCAGGATGCCTGGCAAAATGCGGCGTTTGAAGGGATTAGTATGGATTGCCTGGGGCTGGCCTCGGTGCAGGCGACCACCAGCGGCATTATTGACGTCAACGGCGAGAAAATTCCGGCATTGCGCGGTAACCGGCTCAGCGATGGTGCGCCACTCACCGTTTATCCCGGTGAAGTTCCTGCGCGTTTGCCCGGTCAGGCGTTCTGGGACAAGCAAGGGTTCCAGTTTGAAGCGTTTCGCCCGCAGGTGATGGATGTCGACAAACCGCTGCCGCATATTCGTCTTGATGCCGCGCTTGAATTTTTAATAGGAGATAAATTGCGATGACCGAACCGTTAAAACCACGTATTGATTTCGACGGTCCGCTGGAGGTCGATCAGAATCCAAAATTCAGGGCGCAGCAGACCTTTGACGAAAATCAGGCGCAAAATTTTGCCCCGGCCACGCTCGATGAAGCGCCTGAAGAAGAGGGGCAAGTTGAAGCGGTAATGGATGCAGCGTTACGTCCGAAACGCAGCCTGTGGCGCAAAATGGTGATGGGCGGGCTGGCTCTGTTTGGCGCAAGCGTTGTCGGGCAGGGTGTACAGTGGACAATGAATGCCTGGCAAACTCAGGACTGGGTGGCGCTGGGTGGATGTGCCGCTGGGGCATTGATTATCGGCGCTGGCGTAGGTTCTGTGGTAACAGAGTGGCGGCGCTTATGGCGCTTGCGACAGCGCGCCCATGAACGCGACGAAGCGCGCGATTTGTTGCACAGCCACGGCACGGGCAAAGGCCGCGCATTTTGCGAAAAACTGGCGCAGCAGGCGGGTATTGATCAGTCTCATCCAGCGCTGCAACGCTGGTATGCCTCAATCCATGAAACGCAAAACGACCGTGAAGTGGTCAGTTTGTATGCGCATTTGGTCCAGCCAGTTTTAGATGCCCAGGCGCGGCGCGAAATCAGCCGTTCGGCGGCGGAATCAACGTTGATGATTGCGGTCAGCCCGCTGGCGTTGGTCGATATGGCGTTTATCGCCTGGCGCAATCTGCGTTTAATTAATCGCATCGCCACGCTGTATGGCATTGAACTAGGGTATTACAGCCGTTTGCGTCTGTTTAAGCTGGTATTGCTGAATATCGCTTTTGCCGGAGCCAGCGAACTGGTGCGCGAAGTGGGGATGGACTGGATGTCGCAAGATCTCGCTGCTCGTTTGTCTACCCGCGCAGCTCAGGGAATTGGTGCTGGACTTCTGACGGCACGACTCGGGATTAAAGCTATGGAGCTTTGCCGCCCGCTGCCGTGGATTGACGATGACAAACCTCGCCTCGGGGATTTCCGTCGTCAGCTTATCGGTCAGGTGAAAGAAACGCTGCAAAAAGGCAAAACGCCCAGCGAAAAATAATGCAATATCGGGTGCTGACCGGATATCTTTACGCCGAAGTGCCCGTTTTTCCGTCTTTGTGTCAATGATTGTTGACAGAAACCTTCCTGCTATCCAAATAGTGTCATATCATCATATTAATTGTTCTTTTTTCAGGTGAAGGTTCCCATGCGTCTGGAAGTCTTTTGTGAAGACCGACTCGGTCTGACCCGCGAATTACTCGATCTACTCGTGCTAAGAGGCATTGATTTACGCGGTATTGAGATTGATCCCATTGGGCGAATCTACCTCAATTTTGCTGAACTGGAGTTTGAGAGTTTCAGCAGTCTGATGGCCGAAATACGCCGTATTGCAGGTGTTACCGATGTGCGTACTGTCCCGTGGATGCCTTCCGAACGTGAGCATCTGGCGTTGAGCGCGTTACTGGAGGCGTTGCCCGAACCTGTGCTCTCTGTCGATATGAAAAGCAAAGTGGATATGGCGAACCCGGCGAGCTGTCAGCTTTTTGCGCAAAAATTGGATCGCCTGCGCAACCATACCGCCGCACAATTGATTAACGGCTTTAATTTTTTACGTTGGCTGGAAAGCGAACCGCAAGATTCCCATAACGAGCATGTCGTTATTAATGGGCAGAATTTCCTGATGGAGATTACGCCTGTTTATCTTCAGGATGAAAATGATCAACACGTCCTGACCGGTGCGGTGGTGATGTTGCGATCAACGATTCGTATGGGCCGCCAGTTGCAAAATGTCGCCGCCCAGGACGTCAGCGCCTTCAGTCAAATTGTCGCCGTCAGCCCGAAAATGAAGCATGTTGTCGAACAGGCGCAGAAACTGGCGATGCTAAGCGCGCCGCTGCTGATTACGGGTGACACAGGTACAGGTAAAGATCTCTTTGCCTACGCCTGCCATCAGGCAAGCCCCAGAGCGGGCAAACCTTACCTGGCGCTGAACTGTGCGTCTATACCGGAAGATGCGGTCGAGAGTGAACTGTTTGGTCATGCTCCGGAAGGGAAGAAAGGATTCTTTGAGCAGGCGAACGGTGGTTCGGTGCTGTTGGATGAAATAGGGGAAATGTCACCACGGATGCAGGCGAAATTACTGCGTTTCCTTAATGATGGCACTTTCCGTCGGGTTGGCGAAGACCATGAGGTGCATGTCGATGTGCGGGTGATTTGCGCTACGCAGAAGAATCTGGTCGAACTGGTGCAAAAAGGCATGTTCCGTGAAGATCTCTATTATCGTCTGAACGTGTTGACGCTCAATCTGCCGCCGCTACGTGACTGTCCGCAGGACATCATGCCGTTAACTGAGCTGTTCGTCGCCCGCTTTGCCGACGAGCAGGGCGTGCCGCGTCCGAAACTGGCCGCTGACCTGAATACTGTACTTACGCGTTATGCGTGGCCGGGAAATGTGCGGCAGTTAAAGAACGCTATCTATCGCGCACTGACACAACTGGACGGTTATGAGCTGCGTCCACAGGATATTTTGTTGCCAGATTATGACGCCGCAACGGTAGCCGTGGGCGAAGATGCGATGGAAGGTTCGCTGGACGAAATCACCAGCCGTTTTGAACGCTCGGTATTAACCCAGCTTTATCGCAATTATCCCAGCACGCGCAAACTGGCAAAACGTCTCGGCGTTTCACATACCGCGATTGCCAATAAGTTGCGGGAATATGGTCTGAGTCAGAAGAAGAACGAAGAGTAAGCGCGAATATGCCTGATGGTGCAACACCATCAGGCATATTAAATTATGCTTTCAGTACAGCCAGAGCTGCTTCGTAATCCGGCTCGGTGGTGATTTCATCCACCAGCTGGCTGAAAATCACATTGTCATTTTCGTCAATAACCACAACGGCACGTGCTGCCAGACCTTTCAGTGGGCCATCAGCAATTGCCACACCGTAGGCTTGCAGGAATTCAGCGTTACGGAAAGTGGAGAGGGTGATAACGTTGTTCAGACCTTCTGCGCCGCAGAAACGAGACTGGGCGAACGGCAGATCGGCAGAAATACACAGCACAACGGTGTTGTCGATCTCGGTTGCCAGTTGGTTAAACTTACGTACTGATGCGGCGCAAACTCCGGTATCAATACTCGGGAAAATGTTCAGCACTTTGCGTTTACCCGCAAACTGACCGAGGGTGACGTCAGACAGATCTTTTGCCACGAGAGTAAAAGTCTGCGCTTTGCTACCCGCCTGCGGGATGGAATTGGCGACTGTAACCGGGTTGCCCTGGAAATGAACGGTTTGTGACATGATTATCTTTCCTGTTTACATATAGTTAACGTCACACCTAGTTTATGCTAACTGTCAATAACACAGCAAACGCTATTTGCGCTTAATCCGCAGACCACCGCGACAACAAGGAGTAAAGATGAGAACCGTTAAGGTATTTGAGGAAGCCTGGCCCTTACATACCCCGTTTGTGATTGCCCGGGGAAGTCGCAGTGAAGCGCGCGTGGTGGTGGTTGAACTGGAAGAAGAGGGTATTAAAGGCACCGGCGAATGCACGCCGTATCCGCGTTATGGGGAAAGTGATGCCTCGGTAATGGCGCAAATTATGAGCGTCGTACCGCAATTAGAGAAAGGGCTGACACGGGAGGAGTTGCAAAAAATTCTCCCTGCCGGCGCAGCACGTAATGCGCTGGATTGTGCATTGTGGGATCTGGCGGCGCGAAAACAGCAGCAATCGCTGGCTGATTTGATCGGCATAACGCTTCCTGGGACAGTTATCACTGCACAGACGGTTGTCATCGGTACGCCTGATCAGATGGCCAATAGTGCATCAACACTCTGGCAGGCAGGCGCGAAATTACTGAAAGTGAAGCTGGATAACCATCTTATCAGTGAGCGGATGGTGGCAATTCGCACAGCTGTGCCCGATGCGACGCTGATCGTTGACGCAAATGAATCCTGGCGTGCAGAAGGGTTGGCGGCGCGTTGCCAGCTATTGGCGGATTTAGGCGTTGCGATGCTTGAACAACCGCTTCCTGCGCAGGACGATGCGGCGCTGGAGAATTTTATTCATCCGTTACCGATTTGTGCAGATGAAAGTTGTCATACACGTAGCAATCTGAAGGCGCTGAAAGGGCGCTATGAGATGGTTAACATTAAGCTTGATAAAACCGGTGGTCTGACGGAAGCGCTGGCGCTGGCGACTGAAGCGCGTGCACAAGGTTTCAGTCTGATGCTGGGCTGCATGTTGTGTACCTCTCGTGCCATTAGCGCCGCTTTACCGCTGGTGCCGCAGGTCAGTTTCGCCGATCTTGACGGACCGACCTGGCTGGCGGTAGATGTGGAACCGGCGCTTCAGTTCACGACGGGCGAATTGCATCTTTAGGATGCCAGCGCAGCAAGTTTGCCATCGCAAAGAGATATTTTTCGCTGGCTTCGTCGGAGGAGATGGGCGGAAACTCTGCGGTGATGCAATGCAAGTTGAGATCTGCACACCAACTGCCGAAAGAGCCAGGCGTTTCATAACCGACGCTGGTTACCAGAGGCAATTCAAACGCCTGGGCCAGCCATTCGCCTAATTCGCTGTGTCTGGGATCTTCAATACAGGCCAGTGGATCGTGGAATGAGACCACCCAGGCAGGTTGAATGCGGTGTATAAGCTGGCACAGCGCCTGGGTTTCAGGTTCTGAGCCAGGTTTGTCACCTGTCAGTAATACGACATCACGTTCTTCAGCGGCGCTGTTCCAGCGATAAACCGTTTCACCTTCCTTCCAGTTCGCCGCCGGAAAGTTTCTGTTTAAATCCACACCATTAGCATTGGCCCGTAACCCCAGCTGGCAGCCGTCAGGATTCACACACAGCACCACATGATGGCGGCGCAAAGAAGGTGTCAAAGTCCGCAGAGCACAGGAGAGCGTGACGACCGAAGAGTTTTCATCACCGTGAGTGCCAGCCAGAATCAAACCACTTTCGCGACTGGCTGCAGTGGCCGGAAACCAGATTAACGGCGCGCCCAATAATGAACGTCCGTAATGTTCTGTTCCGGGCGGAAATGCGCCGCGTTCGGCGCGTGGGCGGTTTACGGTCATGATCGTCTCTGGTTCAGGAAGTATTACAGGCAGTGTTGTGCAAATTTTGCGGATTATCAAATCCTTTTCTTCAACGCTATGTCATCGATCTTGTATCACTTTTTTGCCGGAAGTTGTTTGCATTTTATTAGTTGGATAGGGTTTGTGGATTTTTGCTGGCTGACGGGCAAATAAAGTTTGTTTAATGGTTTGCTTATCTGCCAGTTGATTAATCACATGGCGGGCTATCTGACCGCCAGCACCAAGAATCAGTACATTTTTCATGAAAATTATCCCAGATTATTGGCAGCAATATGCCAGGCCATATCACTATTGCGGATTTGAATATGTTTCATTACAGAGTTTCCTCAAAGAACGGAGCTAATACTGAAATTGCTTCAGCCACATAGGCTTTGCCGTCATAAAGATCCATATGGTTTGCGCCTTCAACAATGTGATAGCGTTTATCCTGGCTTGATGCCCGATCGTACAGGTCGTCACTCATCCATTTGCTCCCTGCCTGGCTGCCCGCCACAATCTGCATCGGCTGAGTCAGGTACACTTCCGCCATATGGTAAGCATCATAGGTAATAATCTGGTTAAGGCTGCGCAAAGTAGCGTAACCCGGTGCTGTTGGATACTGCGCGCGAGGGGTGTGGTAATACTCCCAGGCCTGACGCAGTTCTTCGTTCGGCGCATCGGACTCCTTCATTGGTGCCAGTGGCATAATGGCGTATTCTCCGCTGCTAATATCGCTGGTTCTGGCGTTTGAACCCGCTTCAACGTATGGCAGGGCATCAATAGATTTCACATTGTTTTCCCAACCATTACGGAACATCGAACCAATATTGACCGCACTAACGGTACCGATGGCCTTGATGCGGCGATCCTGAATTGCAGCATTGGCTGTATATCCTGCACCGGCACAAATTCCCATCGCACCAATTCGGGTATTGTCGACATAAGAAAGCGTTGTCAGGTAATCAATCACGGCACTGATGTCTTCAGTACGAATGTATGGGTTTTCTAACTGACGCGGCTCGCCGCCACTTTCACCTTGATAAGATGCGTCATAAGCAATAGTGACAAATCCCTTTTCCGCCAGTTTTTTGGCATAGGTTCCGGCCGTTTGTTCTTTAACGCCCCCACCTGGGTGAGATACCACAATTGCCTGATACTGACGGGTTTCATCAAATTTTGGAGGGAAATAGATCACTGCAGACAAAGAGATGGTTGGATTATTGCTGTTAGTGAAGCTGACTTTATTATTCATCATTCCGTTCCTCATGGAGTTGTCGGTTCGTTTTAACGGTTGGTGATATCACTATAGATATTGATCATTAAGTTGATTAGACCCAAAATCATGATTAGACCTATCATTTAAATGATTAATAGATTGCATGGAGATACTGAATGAAGCGTGAAGAAATCGCTGATCTGATGGCGTTTGTCGTCGTTGCAGAGGAGCGTAGCTTCACTCGTGCAGCAGCCCGCCTGAGCATGGCGCAGTCAGCTTTAAGCCAGATAGTGCGTCGTATAGAAGAACGATTGGGATTGCGGCTTCTGACGCGAACCACGCGCAGCGTTGTTCCAACTGAAGCGGGCGAGCATCTTTTGTCTGTTCTTGGCCCTATGTTGCATGACATAGATTCAGCCCTGGCATCCCTGAGCGAGCTGCAGAACCGCCCATCCGGGACAATACGTATTACTACTGTAGAACATGCAGCAAAAACGATATTGTTACCAGCAATGCGCACATTCCTGAAATCGCATCCTGAAATTGATATTCAGCTCACCATTGATTATGGTTTGACCGATGTCGTTTCTGAACGTTTTGATGCAGGCGTCCGTCTGGGTGGGGAGATGGATAAAGATATGATCGCCATTCGAATCGGGCCAGATATACCAATGGCTATTGTTGGCTCACCGGATTATTTTTCTCGCCGAAGTGTTCCAACGTCAGTGTCACAATTAATAGATCATCAGGCAATTAATTTGTATCTTCCCACATCGGGTACAGCAAATCGCTGGAGATTAATACGCGGTGGACGTGAAGTTCGTGTTCGCATGGAAGGTCAGCTTTTACTGAATACGATAGACCTGATCATTGATGCTGCAATTGATGGGCATGGATTGGCGTATCTACCTTATGATCAGGTTGAGCGGGCTATTAAAGAAAAAAAACTGATACGTGTTTTGGATAAATTCACACCAGATTTACCCGGTTATCACCTGTACTATCCACACCGTCGACATGCTGGCTCGGCATTCTCATTATTTATAGATAGGCTGAAGTATAAAGGTGCTGTTTAGCACTACTTGCTGATACATTAATTTAATTTCTCTCTTAACGTATTCTCAGTTCCTTTCAACGTTTTGGTTATTTTTTATTCTTCGTACAATGGCGACAGATGCTGATTATGATACCGAAAACTGGTTTGAACGTGCGAAGCCTGAACGTAGTGTTCGGTGTTCTATGTGCTTTACCGCATTTTGGCGTCGATTATTTACACTAAATCTGATTTAATATATTGATACATAAACATTTTATGCTTCCTGTGTCACTTTTTTGATGGAAGTTGTTTGCATTTCTTTAAGGCGAAACAAATAATTACGCATCAATTTTAATGTCGGTTAGAGGGAAACTTATGAAGCACTCTGTTTCAGTCACGTGTTGTGCGCTGTTGGTCAGCAGCATTTCTCTTTCGTATGCTGCAGAAGTTCCGAGCGGCACAGTACTGGCAGAGAAGCAGGAGCTGGTGCGCCACATTAAAGATGAGCCTGCGTCGCTGGATCCCGCTAAAGCCGTGGGCCTGCCAGAGATTCAGGTCATTCGCGATCTGTTTGAAGGACTGGTGAATCAGAACGAGAAAGGGGAGATTGTCCCCGGCGTTGCGACTCAGTGGAAAAGTAATGACAACCGTATCTGGACTTTTACCCTGCGCGATAACGCAAAATGGGCGGATGGCACACCGGTAACGGCGCAAGATTTTGTCTACAGCTGGCAGCGTCTGGTGGACCCGAAAACGCTATCGCCATTTGCATGGTTTGCCGCGCTGGCGGGAATCAACAACGCACAGGCGATTATTGATGGTAAAGCTACGCCTGACCAGCTTGGCGTCACCGCAGTTGATGCCCATACCTTGAAAATTCAGCTTGATAAACCGTTGCCGTGGTTTGTGAATTTAACCGCTAACTTTGCCTTCTTCCCGGTGCAAAAAGCCAACGTAGAAAGCGGTAAAGAGTGGACGAAACCCGGAAATCTGATCGGCAATGGCGCTTATGTTCTTAAAGATCGCGTAGTCAATGAAAAACTGGTCGTGGTACCGAATACCCATTATTGGGATAACGCCAAAACGGTACTGCAAAAAGTGACCTTCCTGCCAATTAATCAGGAATCCGCAGCCACTAAGCGTTACCTCGCGGGGGATATTGATATCACCGAATCCTTCCCGAAAAATATGTATCAGAAGCTGTTGAAGGATATTCCGGGGCAGGTTTATACGCCGCCGCAGCTCGGGACCTATTATTATGCGTTTAACACGCAAAAAGGGCCGACGGCAGATCAGCGCGTTCGTCTGGCATTAAGTATGACGATAGATCGCCGCCTGATGACCGAAAAAGTATTAGGGACGGGCGAAAAGCCAGCGTGGCATTTTACACCAGATGTTACCGCCGGATTTACGCCGGAACCTTCGCCGTTTGAACAAATGAGTCAGGAAGAACTGAATGCGCAGGCAAAAACTTTGTTGAGCGCAGCTGGTTATGGTCCGCAAAAACCGCTGAAGCTGACGCTTTTGTATAACACTTCAGAAAACCATCAAAAAATTGCGATTGCTGTAGCATCGATGTGGAAAAAGAACCTTGGCGTAGATGTTAAATTGCAAAATCAGGAATGGAAAACCTATATCGATAGCCGTAACACCGGCAATTTTGATGTTATCCGCGCCTCATGGGTGGGGGATTATAATGAACCCTCCACTTTCCTGACATTATTAACGTCAACGCATTCAGGAAATATTTCACGCTTTAACAATCCGGCATATGACAAAGTTCTGGCCCAGGCATCGACGGAAAATACCGTTAAAGCGCGTAATGCCGATTACAACGCGGCAGAAAAAATCCTCATGGAGCAAGCACCGATTGCACCAATTTATCAATATACCAATGGACGATTAATCAAACCGTGGCTGAAAGGTTATCCCATTAATAACCCTGAAGATGTGGCGTACAGTCGGACTATGTATATTGTGAAGCATTGATGTGATGGGAACTGGCGTTACCCTTGTGGATAACGCCAGTGATGTCTGATTTAGCGACCCTGTTCCGGCGGTGTAATGTTATCCATATACAGCGTCTGGCTGGGGAAGGCAAAGTCCGCGCCGTGTGACTGTACAATATCGATAATCTTCAAATAAACGTCTTGCTGTGCAGCAAGCCACTCAGCCCATACCGTGGTTTTGGTAAAGCAATAAACCATAATATTCAATGACGAGTCAGCAAACTGGTTGAAATAAACCAGTAAGGTTTGTCGCTGGTCGATGGCCGGGTGATTTTTCAGCATCTCACGTACGGCTTCGACAATAGCGCCCACTTTTGCCGCATCCTCATAACGTAAACCAATGGTCGTGGTAATGCGCCGGTTGGTCATTCGTCCAGGGTTTTCTACGCTGATTGACGAAAACAGCGAGTTCGGTACGTACAATGGACGATTATCAAAGGTCGTAATTTTGGTAATTCGCCAGCCAATTTCCGCTACTGTACCTTCGATATTTCTGTCCGGTGAACGGATCCAGTCGCCAATACTGAAAGGACGGTCGAAATAGAGCATGATCCCGGAAAAGAAATTACTCAGAATATCTTTACCGGCCATACCGACAGCCAGACCACCAATACCACCAAAGGTCAACAAGCCAGAAAGGCTCATGCCGAAATGTTCGCCATAAAGCAGAACAAGCACTACAATAATGGTGATTTTGATAATTCGCGACATAATCCGCGCACTGGTGATATCGCGACCTTTTTTAATCTGCTGTTTTTCAAACTGATTAATCAGCAAAAATAGCTTAATCGTCAGAATAACCGCAATCAGGGACGTACAGATAAAATCGATAACGCCTGGGGTGATAAATTTGAGTTTATAGTTTTCTATAACATAATTAATGATGCTACCAACAGCACTGATAATTATGGTGTAGATTAAAAATTGCACCGCATGGAATAAAAAACCTTTTCTTTTACGATTTCCGCGGCGAAACCAAAAGCTCATCAGAATCAATGCTGCGCAGCTACCGAAAATAATGACCAGATTAAGCGCATTATTTGTAAACAGTTCAGCGATCATTGTTTTATCAGGCTCCTCCAGATAATTGTCGTCATGCCGGAAACCCCTGGCGGGGCTATTTTACCGCGACAATTCATTCAGATCATCAATAGTCAGGGAAGGAAGTAGCAACATTAGCTAACTAATCAATGCGTTGATTGTAAATCCAGCTAAGAGGTGAGGTTTTCAGAGCAGACAACGGTGAAATGTCATGGTATTGTTACGTTTAGGTAACAAGAAATTTGTCTGCACAAGGATTACATCATGATTATGGCGAAACTGAAGTCAGCGAAAGGGAAGAAATTTCTCTTTGGTTTGTTGGCGGTTTTCATTATTGCGGCGTCGGTTGTGACTCGCGCGACTATCGGCGGCGTTATAGAACAGTACAATATTCCGCTGTCTGAGTGGACGACATCAATGTATGTGATTCAGTCATCGATGATTTTTGTTTATAGCCTGGTCTTTACTGTGTTGCTGGCAATCCCGTTGGGAATTTATTTCCTTGGCGGCGAAGAGCAGTAAGTAAAAAATAGGCCCGATAACTCGGGCCTTGTCAGTTATTGAAGAGTCGTTAATCGTCTTCTTCGTCATCCAGTTCAACGGGTGTCTGATACTGGTCAGGTTTAATGACCAGCAGGTCGCAGCGAAGATGATCAATCACCTGTTCCGCCGTGTTGCCGAGGAATGCTGCTGAAATACCGGTGCGTCCGACCGTGCCCAGAACCACAATTCCCGCCTGTAAATGCTCCGCCAAATCAGGAATCACCTCTTCTGGCAGACCTTTTTCTACGTGCGTCATGTTTTCATTAATGCCGAATTTCTGCCGCAGGGCTTTCATTGCCAGCAAATGTTGCCCACGAATGGCATCGTTATAAACGCTCGGGTCAAATTCCGGCAGTTCAATCGCGATATTAATTGGCGTTACCGGATAAGCGCCAACCAGATGAACTTCGGTATGGTTGACTTGTTCTGCCAGTTCGATCGTCTCTTTGACCAGTTTTTCATTGAGCGCATTATGATACGGCTCTTCACTGGCGAGATTCACCGCCACCAGCGCCTTGCCTCCTTCCGGCCACGGCTGGTCTTTCACCATCCACACCGGGCTTGGGCATTTGCGTAACAGATGCCAGTCCGTTGGCGTAAAAATCACCGCTTCCAGACGGTCATGTTGGTGTGCCATTTTTAGCACCAAATCGTGCCCGCCGCTGATCACTTCCTGAATGATGGCTTCGAAAGGACGGTTATGCCAGACCACTTTAATTTCAATGGGAACGCCAGCATTGAGATAATATTTTGCCTGCTCGTGGATCCAGGCTGTACGCTGGCTGATGACGCCCTGACGCATAGCGGTACGTTCGTCCGGGGAGAGCAGGGTGGTCATTTCGTATGAGAAGTCATAGATCGGCAAAAAGGCTTTAATTTTGCCACCAATCCGTTGATGTAAATAAACAGCTCGCCGCAATGCTGGTTGGTCGTCCTGGTTAGGATCGATAACAACGAGCATGTTCTGATACATAGCCATACAGGGTCTCCTTACAACAACTGTCAACGCAGTTTGTAATTAAAAGATTAACCCATATCTGGTGAATGAAACAGTGATGAACCTTCTGCCAGATCAATAAATCAGAAAAATTTAATGATATGACAGAAGGATAGTGAGTTATGCGGAAAAATCAGGCAACGTTACGCGTATGACCAGCAAGCTGGGCCAGCGCATCGTTATTTTCGATGGTGATGTATTTACCTTTGACTGCCAGCATACCGCTTTTCTGGAAGCGACCCAGCAGACGGCTGATGGTTTCTACCGTCAGGCCCAGATAGTTACCGATATCGCCACGAGTCATCGTCAGGCGGAATTCACGAGGGGAGAAGCCGCGTTGGGCAAAACGACGGGACAGGTTGTAGATGAATGCAGCCAGACGTTCCTCGGCATTTTTCTTCGACAACAGCAAGATCATGTCCTGATCGCCTTTGATTTCACCGCTCATCAGACGCATCATCTGCTGACGCAGATTCGGCATTTTACCGGACAAATCGTCCAGCGTTTCGAACGGGATTTCACATACCATCGAGGTTTCCAGCGCCTGCGCGAAGCTCGGGTGATGGCCGCTGCCGATGGCGTCAAATCCCACCAGGTCGCCTGCTAAATGGAAACCAGTGATTTGCTCGTCGCCTTGCTCAGTGATGGTATAACTTTTAATCGTACCGGAGCGGATGGCATAAAGCGATTTAAGTTCATCACCAGCCTTAAACAGCGTCTGGCCTTTCTGAATAGGCTTCTTCCGCTCAATGATATTATCAAGCTGATCAAGCTCATGTTCGTTGAGTGTGAACGGGATGCAAAGCTGGCTGATGCTGCAATCCTGGCAATGGATAGCACAACCGCCAGACTGAATGCGCCGTATAATTCGCTTTTCCGGGATCATAGGTCTGCTCAAGCCGTAATTGATATTTGTCAATTTTAACATCTTTTTAGGGAGCAAGTAAGTCTAAGCAAACCTTAACAGCAGAGAATTCCGATATTAGATGTAAATATATGTCTATCTATTTGAAAACCCTTAAGTTGTTAAGGGTAACTTTACATAAAAGTGTGAACAAGCTGGCACAAATTGTTTAATGTTTACAGCAAAAGATAACCTTCGTGGCGCAATAACCACTCTTTTCGCTGAACTCCGCCTGCATATCCGGTCATGGTGCCGTTTCGGCCAATAACCCGATGGCAAGGTACGACGATGCTGATGGGATTCGATCCGTTTGCCGCACCAACGGCACGCGCCGCGCCAGGGCGGCCCAATTGTTCAGCCAGTTGGACGTAATGCATTACCTGCCCGCAGGGGATAGTGCGTAGTGTTTTCCAGACTTCGCGCTGAAATGGCGTCCCCCCTGTGGCAGTGGGAAGCGTATCAATAATGCTAAGATTACCGGCAAAATAATCACGAAGCTTGTCGCTTAAACCGCCTGGGTTGGTGGCAGAAATGCGCTCATAGCCTTCTTTGCGATAATGGATGTCCAGCAACTGCACCATGCGTTCGCTGTACTCTTCCCATTCAACCGCCCGCAGGCGAAATTGCTCATCGCAAATCACCCATAGTGGACCCAGTGGTGTGGCAATTTTTTCTTCAAGTAATCTCAGCATCCGTTCTCTCTTAAGACAAACGTGGGTAAATACCCGGACCTATCGGCAGGCCCACAAGATACCACGCCAGCAACATTAGCAGCCATACCACCAAAAAGATAAGCGGATAGGGCAAGACTAACGAATAGTAAGTACCCAGTTTCGCGTCTGGTTTGTAGCGTTGCAGGAATCCAAGAAACAGTGGAACAAAAGGAGATACTGGCGCTAAAGGCAATACGGATGAGTCGGCAATACGAAAGAGGATTTGCGCAAATGCCGGGTGAAAGCCAAGTAGCATAAACATTGGTACGAAAATGGGGGCCAGAATCGACCAGATTGCGGAACCGCTGGCGATAAACATGCATAAGAAAGAGGAAAGCAACGCCAGACCGACAAACGCCGGGATGCCGCTAAGCCCTGAACTTTCCAGTATATCGGTCAGCCCCACGGCGATGAATTTCCCCATGTTGCTCCAGTTAAACATGGCGACAAACTGGGCGAGGGGAAAAACCATCACGATAAATCCCGCCATCTCTTTCATCGGTTCAATCATTAAATGCGGTAAATCCGCCTGACGTCGAATTGTGCGGGTAGCGATGCCATAAGCCAGCGAGACCACAAAGAAAAAAAGAATGATCAGTGGCACGATACCTTTAATAAAGGGTGATGGCATCACGGTGTGATTAATCGGATCGCGCAATATCCCGTTTTCCGGGATCACCATCAGCGCAATCGCAGCAATAAAAAGTAGCGATACGACACCTGCTATGCGTAAACCAAAACGCTGACTTTCGGTCAATGTCTGCAGTTTCTCATCGCTGTTTCCCTGCCATTGACCTAACCGTGGCTCGATGATTTTGTCGGTTATCAGGCCGCCAACAATCGTCAGTACGACTACGGAGCTGGCCATAAAATACCAGTTATCAATTACACTGACGTGCATTTGCGGATTGAACGCAGCCGCCGCTTCCGTGCTGATCCCCGACAGCAACACGTCGGTTGTGACAATCAGTAAATTAGCCGTAAAGCCGCAACCTACGCCTGCAATGGCAGCCAGTAAACCTGCAACTGGATGCCTGCCCACCGCCAGAAAAATCAGCGCACCCATCGGTGGCATGATCACTAACGCCGCATCGGAAGAAATGTGGCTGAAAAAAGCAATAAACAGCACCATATAACTGGCGTAGCGGGCATTAACATGCGATGCCATTTTAACCATTAGCGCTGGCAGTAAGCCGACGCGCTCCGCTAGGCCGGCACCTAAAACCAGCGCCAGGATCGCTCCAAGTGGAGCAAAACCGCTAAAGTTTTTAATCACATTGGGTAAAAACCAGTGTAATCCTTCCACACTGAGCAGGTTTTTCACCACCACCGGCGTACCATCGGTCGGGTTTTTCGCACTGACGCCAAAGGCTGACAAAATTGCCGTCGTCACCATGAGTACGATTATCAAATAGATAAAGAGCAAAAAAGGATGGGGAACCTTGTTACCAATTCTTTCGACCCAGCCATAGAGCTTCCCGGATTGGGAGGACGACGGTATGGATGACATACTCATGGGCATTCCTCGGTTGTTGTGTTTGCGTTGTTGTTGTTATTTTAAAGGTGACGGTGTCACGTTTTTCGGGATAGGGCAGTGATACGGTTGCGTGTCCGTAACTTGCTGATGCTCTTGTTGGCATTCTTGCAATAGCCCTGAATCAATGAAGAGATTGACTGTGGTTGCTGCCATAGTTTTCGCCGCCAGCAGCATTCCTTTATGAGCAATAGATGTTCGCCCCTGGCTAACCAGTTGCCACGTATGTAGCGGTGTACCGACGGCAAAACAGGGGCTGAAACACTGGGCAACAGGCAGTTTCCAACTGACGTCGCCGACATCAGTCGATGCCGCAAGCACGTTATCGGTGGCGGCATATGGAGCGACCTCATTCGCCAGTACCGTTTCACGATGACGTAGTGCAAAAACCTTGCCGTTTTCGCCACCGGTTGCGGCGATATTATTCAGACTGTTTTGCCGATCGTTGGGGGTGAGCGTAGCCTGAATTTGTTTCGCAAAAGCCAGTTCTTCGGAGTTCCATTCCGGGGTACCAAAATGGGATAGGGCATGGTACATGGCATTTTCTAAGGTGCGATTCGGGAGATAACTGGAACAGGCTTTGTCGAAGCGGCATTCAACCGTGGTTTCGGTCATCAATGCCGCACCTTCGGCGATTTTGGCGACCCGATCATAAATATGCTGCACGTCGGTCATTTCGGGGGCGCGGATAAGATAAAGCACTTCTGCCTGCGCCTGGACCACGTTGGGCGAGATCCCGCCGCTATTTGTGATGGCATAGTGTACGCGCGCTTTTTCAATAATATGTTCGTTGAGGAAGTTGGTGCCAGTGGTCATCAACGTTACGGCATCAAGGGCGCTGCGTCCCAAATGAGGGGAATTCGCGGCATGTGCTGCGATCCCTTTAAAGCGCCATGATGCCTGAATGTTTGCCAGCGTGCGGGTATTGAACATACCGGCAAAGGCTTCCGGGTGCCAGGTGAGTGCCGCATCCACATCATCAAATACCCCCTCGCGAACCATGAACGTTTTACCCGAGCCGCCTTCTTCGCCAGGACAACCATAAAAGCGCACCGTGCCGCCTTGCCCATATTGTTCCAGCCATTTCTTGACGGCTATTGCAGCGGCAAAGGCGGCGGTTCCCAGCAAATTGTGTCCGCAACCGTGACCATTTTCACCGGGCGTCACGGATGTAGGTTGCGCGCAACCTGCTTGCTGACTTAAACCTGCCAGGGCGTCATATTCTCCCAGCAGGGCGATAACCGGTTTGCCTTGACCAAACGAAGCAATAAAGGCATTTGGGATATTGCCTACGTTGCGGGTAACGGTGAAGCCTGCAGATTCCAGCGCCGAAGCCAGATGCTCCGCTGACCAGAACTCTTCAAAACGTGTTTCTGGATGATCCCAGATTTGATCGGCAATATCGGTATAACGTTGGCGATCGGCTTCAATCGCATCGTCGATAAAACGATAGATTTCCTGCATCAGATACCTCGCGTCCAGGGAAAATTGAGCGCGGTGCGCGCCAGCGTTTCGACGGCAATAGCGAGAACCTGCTCGTCAAAATCGAATTTTTCGTTGTGATGACCTGCCGCCAGCTGTGTGCCAAACACCACGTAGGAGGCTTGCCCTTGATGTTGCTGCACGCGGGCCATCATTAATGTGGCATCTTCGGAACCCGCTGGCGCTTCAACACGTTCAATGGCCTGATTGACCCCCGCGACCTGAGCCGCCTGACTTTGCAACCATGCGACCCATTGCGGCGAAGGAGAACTGGCGGTAGCTGCACCCATCAGACGAGTTTCAACGCCGACACCATACATGGTTGCTGCGCCCTGAATCGCTTGTTGTGCACGGTCAAAAACATATTGATTAATGACGTCGCTGGCCCCGCGTGTTTCCACTTTCAGCAACGCCGAGGCAGGAACAACGTTACGGCCGCTTCCTGCCTGCATAACGCCCACGTTTACTCTGGAAGCTCCTTCGCTGTGCGGGGCGATTGCATGCAGTGCAAGAGTTGCTTGTGCTGCCGCCAACAAGGCATTGTGACCGTCTTCTGGTTTTGCGCCTGCGTGAGCGGCGGTCCCGGTGAAGTGCGCGTCAAATTTGGTGGTTGCCATAAAATTATCACTGCCGCACACCACGGTGCCCGCAGGTACGCCAGTGCCAATGTGCACGGCAGTAAAATAATCAACATCATCTACGACACCTGCATCGACCATCGCCCGCGCGCCACGCGTACCTTCCTCTGCAGGCTGAAAAATCAGTTTGATGACGCCATGTAGTCCGGACTCGAATTGTTTAAGGGTATGCGCCAGCCCAAGCCCAATGGCGGTATGTCCATCATGACCACAGGCATGCATCATTCCGGCGTTACATGACGCAAAACCGTCGCGGTAGGGGCGATGGCTGACATCCTGCTCTTCACTGAGATCCAGCGCGTCCATATCGACACGGAAAGCCATCACCGGACCGGGGCGACCGGTATCCAGGGTGGCGACGATACCAGTGAAACCACCTTCAAAAACCGCAATCCATTGTGCTAGCGCACCCTGTTGACGAGCGCGCTCGAATTCGCGTTGTAGAGTGAGTTCATCAGGTAGTCCCATCCGGCTACTTTCATTAACTACTTCGCGGCCCAGCGCCAGTGAATAGCCGAGCTGCTGCAATTCTTCCGCAACAAGGGTGGCAGTGCGGAATTCCACCCAGCCAGACTCTGCATAGTGATGAAAATCACGTCGCCAGTGCGATAATTTTGGGGCAAGCGAATTAACAAATTGATTCAAAGACTCCATAACCTTTCCCGTCATCAGTAAAAAGTGTGACCCGGTTCACGTAGCGATAGTTTTTACTTATCACTAACTGATTTTTCACAGTTTTAACCGTTCATAAATTACCCTGACACAATCATCTGCATTAAAGTAGATGCCAGTTTCTTTGGTCTGATAAATAACGGTTATCGGTGGCGTCATGGCTTTTCAGGTAAAAATTCATCAAATTCGTGCTTTTGTTGAAGTGGCTCGTCAGGGCAGCATTCGCGGAGCGAGCCGAATGTTGAATATGTCGCAACCGGCACTGAGTAAATCTATTCAGGAGCTGGAAGAAGGATTAGCGGCGCAACTCTTTTTTCGCCGTAGTAAAGGCGTGACGTTAACTGATGCCGGTGAAAGTTTTTATCAGCACGCCAGTCTTATTCTTGAAGAGCTGCGCGCAGCGCAAGAGGAAATTCGCCAACGACAAGGGCAACTGGCAGGGCAGATTAATATCGGCATGGGGGCCAGTATTTCCCGCAGTCTGATGCCAGCTGTCATATCTCGTTTTCATCAGCAGCATCCGCAGGTAAAAGTACGCATTATGGAAGGGCAACTGGTGTCGATGATTAATGAATTGCGTCAGGGAGAATTGGATTTCACCATCAATACCTATTATCAGGGACCGTACGACCACGAATTTACTTTTGAGAAATTACTGGAAAAGCAATTCGCGATCTTTTGCCGCCCGGGACACCCCGCCATTGGTGCCCGTTCGATCAAACAGTTACTGGATTACAGCTGGACAATGCCGACGCCACACGGCAGTTACTACAAACAGTTGAGTGAATTGCTTGACGATCAGGCGCAAACGCCACAGGTCGGTGTAGTCTGCGAGACGTTCTCAGCCTGTATCAGTCTGGTGGCAAAAAGCGATTTTCTCAGCATACTGCCTGAAGAAATGGGCTGCGATCCCTTGCACGGACAGGGGCAGGTGATGTTGCCGGTTAGCGAAATTTTACCGAAAGCGGCCTATTATTTGATTCAGCGGCGTGATAGTCGCCAGACACCACTGACCGCGTCATTAATCACGCAATTCCGGCGAGAATGCGGCTATCTGCAAAGTTAAAACTGCATAAAAAAATAGAGTCTGTCGACATCCGCCAGACTCTACAGTACACACAGCAGTGCATCCGCGTCTTAAGTCCGGCATTGTCTCCTCTGCGCCGGTGACTGTGTTATAACGGTTTTAACCTTTAGTTGCCAATTTTCTTCAGTGACAGATTTCACGAAAATATAAGTTACATTATTAATATCGTGAATGAATAATCATGCATAAGCATTTTGCTTAAAATATCGGCAATATTTGGAACTTATTACTGGAATTTTGGGTAATACGTTGTTGGACCGACCCGGTCTGGTTATCATATCGCGCTCTTAATTGCGGGAGGATGTAACATGAACCTTGACGACAAATCGCTGTTTCTTGACGCCATGGAAGATGTCCAGCCGCTGAAACGTGCTACCGATGTCCACTGGCATCCAACGCGTAACCAACGTGCGCCGCAGCGTATCGACACGCTGCAGCTTGATAATTTCCTCACCACCGGATTTCTCGACATCATCCCACTAAGTCAGCCGCTGGAGTTTCGGCGGGAAGGGTTGCAACATGGGGTGCTGGATAAGCTGCGCAGTGGTAAATATCCGCAACAGGCGAGCCTGAATCTTTTGCGCCAGCCGGTGGAAGAGTGCCGCAAAATGATGTTCAGTTTCATTCAACAAGCCATGGCTGATGGTTTGCGTAACGTGCTGATTATTCATGGCAAAGGACGGGATGATAAATCGCATGCCAATATTGTCCGCAGCTATGTGGCGCGCTGGCTGACCGAATTTGATGATGTTCAGGCATATTGCACTGCGCTACCGCATCATGGCGGCAGCGGGGCGTGTTACGTCGCACTACGTAAAACGGCGCAGGCGAAGCAAGAAAACTGGGAGCGCCACGCTAAGCGCAGTCGTTGATCTCGAGACGCATCCGCGGCTTATGCCGCCAGCACGCGGTTGCGTCCATCATTTTTCGCCCGATACAAAGCATCATCAACGCGTTTAAACAGTTCATCGATGCTTTCATTTCCTTCGTGATGCGCCACACCAATGCTGACGGTAAAGCGTGGTAAGCCCGAAATACTCACTTTTGCCACGCTTACACGGATAGTTTCAGCCAGCGAAAGCGCGGTATCCAGTGGGGTTCTTGGTAGCAATAAGACAAACTCTTCGCCTCCCCAACGAAACACCAAATCGCCTTTGCGAGCGCAACTTTCAAGGGTGCGGGCGAGGGCGCATAACACCTCATCACCTTTAGAATGCCCATAGAGATCGTTAATGTGTTTAAAACGATCGGTGTCGATGAGCAACAAGCTGTAATCCTGGGCGATGGCGAGGTGCTGCATTTGGCCTGGTTCCGTAATGTGATAAAACTGTCGCCGATTCAGTAATCCGGTCATCGCGTCATGGTGAGCAGCATGTTCCAGCTGCTCCTCCAGCCGTTTTTGCTCAGTAATATCATGCACAATACATAACATGAGCTTGTCGCCATAAATTTCAATCGGCCCGGCATAGGTCTGCACATGACGAGTAGATCCATCCGCCAGTTTATGAACAAAATTCAAAGGTTTATGACCGCCGGGTAAATGCGAAATTTCATGCATGATAGGCATGACGCGACGCCCGAGCATATTAATTTCCCAGGTATGTTTCTGGCACATCGTTTCATGGTTATAACCATAGAAATTGAGCGCGGCGAGGTTAGCATCGACGATTTGGCCATCTCGTGAGGGGTCAATCAACAACATTGGTGCAGAGTTAGTCAGAAAAAAGCGCGCATAAAAACCTTGTTTTTTGCGCTGATAATTTGCCGAGCGACTGGCTTTTAAACCCAGCGTTGCCGGCGCTTCGATACCTTCGAAAATAATCACCGGTTCTGCTTCTGTCAGCTTTCGCAAAACAAGCCGACAGCTTAATGCTGTTTCCTCTTCTTTACGCTGAACAGTGAGGATTTCGATAATATCGTGTTGGTTTTGCAGATCGGAGAGGTATTTCGGCAGTTCTTTTTGTGAGGAGACGGAATAGGGACCGGTTCGTAGCTGACTAAACGTGAGGTCTTGCATCAACAGTCGCGCCGCGCTATTGGCATAAATTAACTGTTCCTCAAAGGGCGAAACGATCCAGACAGGACTGGTGAGTAAGTCCAGGGTATTGAAGTTGTGCGTAATCATTGAGATCCCGTTATTTTTATCAATTTTTGTTGCTATCCGATCGCAAAAAAGCCACGTCATATGATCAGATAATTCTGATAATGATAGACGCTATTTAACACTTCACACGGTTTGTATACGGAAAAGCATTTTGCTTTTTGTATTCAATTTAGACAGAATTTTATTAATCATTTCAGGGTAATGGGGTGATGAGATGTTGCGTAACAGGGCCAGAAGGCTAGACTACAAAATAATGCGTTGATGATGGAGGCACTGTGGAAGCAATTAAGGGATCGGACGTTAATGTCCCGGATGCAGTATTTGCCTGGATGCTGGATGGTAGAGGCGGCGTTAAACCGCTGGAAAATACAGATGTGATTGATGAAGCGCATCCCTGCTGGCTCCACCTTAATTATGTACACCATGATAGCGCCCAATGGCTGGCGACAACACCGCTGCTTCCCAATAACGTACGTGATGCGCTGGCGGGCGAGAGCACGCGGCCCCGAGTCAGCCGTCTCGGTGAAGGCACGCTGATTACATTGCGCTGTATAAACGGCAGCACCGATGAACGCCCCGATCAACTGGTCGCCATGCGTGTATATATGGACGGGCGGTTAATTGTTTCGACCCGACAACGCAAAGTGCTGGCGCTGGACGATGTGGTGAGCGATCTGGAAGAGGGCACGGGTCCGACCGATTGCGGAGGGTGGCTGGTGGATGTGTGCGATGCGTTGACCGATCATTCCAGCGAATTTATCGAGCAGCTGCACGATAAAATTATCGACCTTGAAGATAATCTCCTTGATCAGCAAATTCCACCGCGTGGATTCCTGGCTCTGCTGCGCAAACAATTAATCGTGATGCGTCGCTATATGGCACCGCAACGTGATGTTTATGCTCGTCTTGCCAGTGAACGTTTGCCGTGGATGAGCGATGACCAACGCCGTCGGATGCAGGATATTGCCGATCGCCTTGGGCGCGGTCTTGACGAAATCGACGCCTGTATAGCACGGACTGGCGTGATGGCGGATGAAATCGCTCAGGTGATGCAGGAAAATTTAGCTCGTCGTACCTATACAATGTCATTGATGGCAATGGTCTTTTTACCCAGTACCTTTCTGACAGGGTTATTTGGCGTCAACCTTGGTGGGATCCCTGGCGGCGGGTGGCAATTCGGATTTTCAATTTTTTGTATTCTGTTAGTTGTTCTTATTGGTGGTGTTGCTTTATGGTTGCACCGTAGTAAATGGTTGTAACAAAAGCAATTTTTCCGGCTGTCTGTATACAAAAACGCCGCAAAGTTTGAGCGAAGTCAATAAACTCTCTACCCATTCAGGGCAATATCTCCCTTGCAGGTGAATGCAACGTCAAGCGATGGGCGTTGCGCTCCATATTGTCTTACTTCCTTTTTTGAATTACTGCATAGCACAATTGATTCGTACGACGCCGACTTTGATGAGTCGGCTTTTTTTTGCCTGTTATTTATCAGCGTCTACCCTTTAAGAGTCCACCCAATGACCGGAGGGAAATATGACGACACTTATTTATTTGCAAATTCCTGTCCCTGAACCGATTCCTGGCGATCCTGTTCCAGTGCCCGATCCGATCCCTCGCCCGCAACCCATGCCTGACCCACCACCTGATGAAGAACCGATTAAATTGTCGCATCGTGAGCGTAGATCTGCGAGGATACGCGCCTGCTAACTTTGCGTCGATGACCACGAGAATAGATTGTGACCGCTTTTTCTACCCTGAATGTTTTGCCTCCCGCCCAACTCACGAACCTTAATGAGTTGGGTTATTTAACCATGACGCCGGTGCAGGCCGCCGCGCTTCCGGCGATCCTTGCCGGAAAAGATGTTCGCGTGCAGGCGAAAACCGGCAGCGGCAAAACGGCGGCTTTTGGCCTCGGCTTGTTACAGCAAATTGATGCGTCGCTATTTCAAACCCAGGCTTTAGTGCTGTGTCCTACGCGTGAACTGGCGGATCAGGTGGCAGGTGAATTGCGTCGGCTGGCGCGTTTTCTGCCAAATACCAAAATTTTGACGTTGTGCGGTGGTCAACCGTTCGGTATGCAGCGTGATTCGTTGCAACATGCGCCGCATATTATCGTGGCAACGCCGGGTCGTTTGCTGGATCACTTGCAAAAAGGCACGGTATCACTGGATGCGCTGAATACTTTGGTGATGGATGAGGCCGACCGCATGCTGGATATGGGATTTAGCGATGCCATTGATGATGTCATCCGTTTTGCGCCTGCATCTCGACAGACGCTTCTGTTTTCGGCAACCTGGCCGGAAGCCATCGCCGCAATCAGCGGACGAGTGCAACGCGATCCTTTGGCGATTGAAATTGACTCAACAGATGCTTTGCCACCCATTGAACAACAATTTTATGAGACATCCAGTAAAGGCAAAATTCCTCTGTTGCAACGGTTATTAAGTTTGCATCAGCCATCCTCTTGTGTGGTGTTTTGCAATACCAAAAAAGATTGCCAGGCTGTCTGCGACGCGCTGAATGAAGTAGGGCAAAGTGCATTGTCGTTACACGGCGATCTGGAGCAACGCGATCGCGATCAGACCCTGGTACGTTTTGCTAACGGTAGCGCCCGTGTACTGGTTGCGACTGATGTTGCTGCGCGTGGTCTGGATATTAAATCGCTTGAGCTGGTGGTGAACTTTGAGCTGGCGTGGGACCCTGAAGTTCATGTACATCGCATCGGTCGTACAGCTCGTGCAGGAAATAGCGGTCTGGCGATCAGTTTCTGTGCTCCGGAAGAAGCACAGCGGGCCAATATCATTTCTGACATGTTGCAGATAAAACTTAACTGGCAAACGCCGCCAGCTAATAGTTCCATTTTGCCGCTGGAAGCAGAAATGGCAACGTTGTGTATCGATGGCGGGAAAAAAGCCAAAATGCGCCCGGGTGATGTATTAGGTGCGCTGACAGGAGACATCGGGCTTGATGGCGTAGATATTGGCAAAATCGCCGTGCATCCGGCGCATGTCTATGTCGCGGTCCGTCAGGCTGTTGCTCATAAAGCATGGAAACAGTTACAGGGCGGGAAGATTAAAGGAAAAACGTGCCGGGTGCGGTTATTAAAATAATGAAATGTTGAATTGCCGGGTGCAAGAGTAAACATCTTATGCGGGATTGCCGGATGCGACGCTGGCCGCGTCTTATCCGGCCTCCATAAGAGTAGCCCGATACGCTTGCGCATCGGGCGCTATCCTGGTTATTTCACTTCAACCACATTCAGCCGTAACTCATCCAACTGATTTTCATCTTCTTCTGGCTGCCAACCCGCCGGTTGTAGTGGGATCTCTTCGCGATCAAACGCCAGATCACCCCCGTTAACCACTTCAGAACCGTGGGTAATGCCTTTGAAATCGAACAGGTTGGTATCGCACAGATGCGACGGCACCACATTCTGCATCGCGCTGAACATCGTCTCGATACGCCCTGGATAACGTTTATCCCAGTCACGCAACATGTCAGCAATCACCTGACGTTGCAGGTTAGGCTGTGAACCGCACAGGTTGCACGGAATAATCGGGAACGCTTTTGCATCGGCAAATCGCTGAATATCTTTCTCGCGGCAGTAGGCCAGCGGACGAATAACGATATGTTTGCCATCATCGCTCATCAGTTTCGGAGGCATACCTTTCATCTTGCCGCCGTAGAACATATTTAAGAACAACGTTTGCAGGATATCGTCACGATGGTGACCCAACGCGATCTTCGTCGCCCCCAGTTCCGTTGCGGTACGATAAAGGATACCGCGACGAAGGCGAGAACACAGTGAGCAAGTGGTTTTGCCCTCTGGAATCTTCTCTTTCACGATACCGTAAGTATTCTCTTCAACAATCTTGTACTCAACGCCCAGCTTTTCAAGATACTCGGGCAGAACGTGTTCCGGGAAGCCCGGTTGCTTTTGATCGAGGTTAACAGCCACCAGCGAAAAATTGATTGGCGCGCTTTGCTGCAAATTGCGCAGAATCTCCAGCATGGTATAGCTGTCTTTACCCCCGGAGAGGCAAACCATGATGCGATCGCCTTCTTCAATCATATTGAAGTCAGCAATGGCTTCGCCCACGTTACGACGCAGACGTTTTTGTAATTTGTTCAGGTTGTATTGTTCTTTCTTACTAATTTCTTGATTTTGCGACATTTAAAAGCGACTCAATTCGTTATATGGCATCAGAAGAGTATGCGTCATGCCGGAACGCCCAGCATAAGAAATCTGATATAAAAACTGTGGCGTGTATGGTACGGATTAGAGGGGAAAATGTCAGCACATTTGCGAAATGAATCAAAAAGCCCGCAGCAATGTGCGGGCGTTAGTGTCAGCGCACAACCAGCACGGAGCACTCTGCGTGACGCACTACAGCTGCGGCGTTGGAACCGAGCAGATAAGTGGTGATATCCGGTCGATGGGAAGCAATGATGATCATATGAGCGGGGATCTTCTTCGCCATTTCCAGAATGCGGTCTTTGGGCGAGCCTTCCTCAACATGGACATGCACTCTGTCGGTTGGCAGTTTAAATTTTTTAATGATCTCTTCCAGTTGCGATTTGGCTTCCGCTTTCAGGTCATCCATTGCCGGTAATTCTGCGGAATACGCTAAACCCAGAGAGGCATAGTAGGGCAGTGAAGGTATTACCGTCAGGAAATGAACCTCTGCATCATCAATCTTTGCCTCTGCCTCAACGTGGCTAATCACGCGTTGAGTTAATTCTGAATCGGAAATATCGATAGGGACAAGAATCGTTCTGTTCATAAAACCTCCTGTTTTAGTATCCGCATAAAGTGTAACGCCAGATGACACTTTTTGTGTAATGACGGAGTTCACATTTTTAATTTAGATCAAAGGAGGAAGAATAAGCAGAAAAAGCCCGCCATAACAGCGGGCAGGAGGATTTAGAACTGATAAACCAGACCTAAAGCGACAATATCATCGGTAGAGATGCCATTGGCAGCGTAGAAACTGTCATCTTCATCCAACAGGTTGATTTTATAGTCAACATAAGTGGACATGTTTTTATTGAAATAGTAAGTCGCGCCAACATCGGCGTATTTAACCAGATCTTTATCATCAACACCTGCCGGGTTGTCTGCACCACCGGCAGCGTGCAGGTCACGGCCTTTAGACATCAGGAAAGAGACTGCCGGACGCAGACCAAAATCAAACTGGTACTGTGCAGTGACTTCAAAGTTCTGGGTTTTGTTTGCAACAGCATAATCGCTGTCGCCAAACGGGGTCATATTACGCGTTTCTGAATACATGGTTGCCAGGTAAATATTGTTAGCATCGTATTTTAGCCCAGCAGTCCACGCGTCTGCTTTATCACCACCCGCCGCAGTATGGTTAACCTGATCATTGGTGCGGTCAGAAGAGGTGTATGCCGCACCAGCGCTAAAGCCCATGCCTAAATCATATGTTGTGGAAAGACCCCAGCCGTCACCGTTTTCATGGCGAACATCACGTCCGTTGTTGGTGCCTTCCTGACCATTACTGGCACCTTCGTTGTTACCTTGATACTGCACCGCGAAGTTCAGACCATTTATCAGACCGAAGAAATCAGTATTACGATAAGTCGCGACGCCATTGGCTCGACCAGTCATAAAGTTGTCTGCATTGGTATAAGAGTCACCGCCAAATTCAGGCAGCATATCGGTCCAGCCTTCGATGTCGTACATTACGCCATAATTACGTCCGTAATCGAAAGAACCGTAATCTGCAAATTTCAGCCCGGCAAATGCCAGACGGGTCCATGACTGGTTTTTTGAAGATTCAGTGTTGTTTGCCTGAATATTGTATTCCCATTGACCGTAGCCAGTGAGTTGATCGTTAATTTGGGTTTCGCCTTTAAAACCCAGACGCGCATAGCTCTGGTCGCCATCTTTCGCCGAATTATCAGAAAAATAATGCAGGCCATCAACTTTGCCATACAGATCTAATTTGTTGCCGTCTTTATTATAAACTTCGGCTGCATGTGCAGCACCTGCGGCGAGCAGGGCAGGAATTAAAAGTGCCAGTACTTTGCTTTTCATTGAATAAATCCTTTAGTTATTTTATTTGCCTTTTATCCCCATTTCGGGGAGTGAAAACATCCTAAAGGAGAAGTTCAGTTAGCCGATAAATATCATTTGTTACGCCTTAAGTAAAACCTTAATCAAATAATCCCTCTGAAATGATAATAAGTTTGGTGAATGTATCGAAGATAATACATACAAAATAAAAATTATACTTTTAATTTTCTATACGTTATTCTGCGCGGGTTATATGCCTTTATTGTCACAGATTTTATTTTCTGTTGGGCCATTGCATTGCCACTGATTTTCCAACATATAAAAAGACAAGCCCGAACAGTCGTCCGGGCTTTTTTTTTAGAATTGGATAATCCTTATCCAGAGCATTTAATCGGTGTTGCTTTTTTCCGCTTTTCCGGCCATTTGTGCCAGGAAGTCATAGCGTTTTTGCAAATCAGCTGCAGCATCTTTCCATAACTGTTCTGCCACTTCTGGCTGCTGCGAATTCAGACGACGGAAACGTTGCTCGTGAAGTAACGTTTCTTCCAGTGCTTCTGACGGCGGGCGTGAATCCAGCGCCAGCGGCAGTTTGCCTTCATCGGCACGACGAGGATCGAAGCGATATAGCGGCCAGAAGCCGGTAGCTGTGAGTTGGCGCATCTGGTCATGGCTGAGTGCCAGATCGTAACCATGCTCTTCACACGGGCTATAAGCAATGATCAGCGATGGCCCCGGATACGCTTCCGCTTCCTGAATCGCTTTCACCGTCTGGTTCAGCTGCGCGCCGAGAGAAATCTGCGCCACATAAACATGACCGTACATCATCATACTGACGCCAAGATCTTTACGCGCTTTACGTTTGCCGTGCTCGCCGAACTTAGTTACTGCACCCAGCGGTGTCGCTTTCGACGCCTGACCACCGGTGTTGGAATAGCATTGCGTATCCAGCACCAGAATGTTGACGTTTTCCGTCAAACTCAATACATGATCCAGACCGCCAAAGCCGATATCGTAAGCCCAGCCGTCGCCACCAATCAGCCAGATTGATTTTTCCACCAGTGCATCTGCGTCACGCAGCAGTTCATGTGCTTCGGCAACATCGTTGAGTTGCTGGCGTAAAGCTGCGACCTGTTCTCGACGAACCTCTGGCGTAGCGTCTGATTTCAACGCTGTCAGTAATTCCGCCGGGATTTTATCGGCAAATTGATCCAGCAGACGCAGCACGCGGACACGGTGTTGATCGACCGTCAGGCGGAAACCAAGGCCAAATTCGGCATTATCTTCAAATAGAGAGTTCGCCCATGCCGGCCCACGACCGTTGGCATCGGTGGTATACGGTGTAGAGGGCAGGTTACCGCCATAAATTGAAGAACAGCCGGTGGCGTTAGCGATCAACATCCGGTCGCCATAGAGCTGAGTCAGTAATTTAATATACGGCGTCTCGCCACAACCGGAGCAAGCACCTGAATATTCAAACAGCGGTGTAATCAGCTGCGATGTACGAATATCAATACGTTCCAGTTTGCTACGGTCGATTTCTGGCAGGTTGAGGAAGAAATCGTAATTGATTTTCTCTTCTTCGACATGTTCCAGGCGCGACATCATATTGATGGCTTTAATCTCTGGATTCTGACGGTCTTTCGCCGGGCAAACTTCGACGCACAGGTTACAACCGGTGCAATCTTCCGGAGCCACCTGCAAGACATATTTCTGCCCGCGCATATCACGCGATTTCACATCCAGCGAATGCAGGCTGGCAGGGGCGTTTTCCATCGCTTCAGGCGGTACCACTTTTGCGCGAATAGCTGAGTGTGGGCAAGCGGCGACGCAGTGGTTACATTGGGTACAGAGTTCCTCTTTCCAGATGGGGATCTCTTCGGCGATATTGCGTTTTTCCCAGCGAGTGGTGCCCATCGGCCAGGTGCCGTCTGGCGGCAGCGCCGAAACGGGGAGGGCATCACCAAGCCCTGCGAGCATCGCTGCGGTTACGGTTTTCACGAAATCAGGGGCGGCATCGGAAACCACTGGCGGTCGATTGGCGCTGTGCGGATTTACCGGTTGCAACGGAACTTCTTCTACGGATTCACGCGCCAGCGCCAGAGCCTGCCAGTTGCGTTCCACCAGATCCTGGCCTTTGCTACTGTAACTTTTGGCAATCGCACCCTGCAATTCTGCGAGGGCGCTATCGCCAGGCAGAATTTGCGTCAGATGGAAAAAAGCCATCTGCATGACGGTATTAATACGGGCCGCCAGGCCACATTCGCGGGCGATTTTCGCCGCGTTAATCACATAGAAGCGCGCTTTTTTCTGATTTAGCACGGCCTGAACTTCCTGCGGCAAGCGCGACCACACTTCATCTGCGCTGTACGGCGTGTTGAGCAGGAAAATGCCGCCAGGTTTTAAACGCTCAGCCATCTGATATTTATCGATAAACTGCAACTGGTGGCAGCCAACAAAATCAGCCTGGGAAATGAGATAAGCGGAACGAATCGGCTGTTCGCTCACGCGAAGGTGAGAAACCGTCAGGCCGCCCGCCTTTTTGGAGTCGTAAACAAAATAGCCCTGTGCGTACCACGGCGTGGAATTACCGATAATCTTGATATTGTTTTTGGTCGCGGAAACGCTGCCATCACTACCAAGGCCATAAAACAAGGCTTCCAGTTTCGCCGAGTTTGGCAGGGTGTTTTCCGGCAACGGCAGTGACAGATTGGTCACATCATCGTAAATACCAACCGTAAAGCGCGCTTTCGGTTTAGCCGCGTTGAGCTCGGCAAATACCGCCAGTACACAGTCCGGGCCAAATTCTTTGGATGAAAGACCATAGCGCCCACCAATGACACGGGGCAGAGTTTCGCGCTCGCCATTATTAAAGGCTTCTGCCAGTGCGGTCATTACATCCAGATAGAGCGGTTCTGCCTGGGCACCGGGTTCTTTGGTTCTGTCCAGTACCGCCACGCTGCGTACGGATCCCGGCAGAGCTTGCAGCAAGTGTTTGGCGGAGAAGGGACGGTACAGGCGAACTTTCAGCACGCCAACTTTTTCGCCACGGGTTAGCAATTCATCAACCACTTCTTCACAGGTGCCAATGGCAGAGCCCATCAGGATAATCACCCGTTCCGCTTGCGGATGCCCGTAATATTCAAACGGCTGATACTGACGACCTGTCGCGGCAGAGAAATCATTCATCGCCTGTTCAACATGGTCATAGACCGCGTCGTACCATGGGTTGGTGGCTTCGCGAGACTGGAAATAAGTGTCAGGATTGGCGGACGTACCGCGGATCACCGGATGTTCCGGGTTGAGCGCCCGGGCGCGATGAGCATCAATTTCGGCCTGCGGCATGAGATCAAGAATAGTGTCATTGGCCAGCGGGACAATTTTATTGATTTCGTGGGACGTGCGGAAACCATCAAAGAAATGAATAAATGGCACGCGGCTCTTCAGCGTTGCGATGTGCGAAATGAGAGCAAAATCTTGCGCTTCCTGGACGTTAGCCGCACACAACATCGCGCAACCCGTCTGGCGCACCGCCATAACGTCGGAATGATCGCCAAAAATAGAAAGTGCATGTGTGGCAACGGTACGTGCCGCTACATGCAGGACAAATGGCGTCAGTTCGCCTGCCAGTTTGTACAGCGTCGGGATCATCAGCAGCAAACCCTGCGATGACGTAAACGATGTTGAAAGGGCACCCGTCTGCAAAGCGCCATGCACGGTAGCGATAGCACCCGCTTCCGACTGCATTTCAACTACGCGTGGTGTGTCTCCCCAAACGTTCTTTAAGCCGTTTCCGGCCCAGGCATCAGCCTGTTCTGCCATCGTGGAACTGGGGGTAATAGGGTAGATGGCGATAACTTCACTGGTGCGAAACGCCACCGAAGCAACCGCGCCATTACCGTCAATAGTAATCATATGACACCCTTACATTGCGCAAATGAGGGGCGCACGAAATTGCTGCGCGCCCAGTAGTAATCCTTCAATTTTAGCAAATGGCTTTCTTCTGCATTTTCGCTTTTGTGTCCCCCACATCAGCGTAATGAATGTTTTGATCAAACAGAGGGCAAAAAAATAGCCATAAAAAAGTAAAAATGCGGGGCAACGCGCAGGACAGCTCTCGACGTCGCCCTCTGTGCTGCCTATTATTTATGGCGGTGTCGTTTGGCTTGAAGATCAGAGGAAGAAAAGATGCGAGCAGCGTTTTGGGTAGGGTGTGCCGCTTTATTGTTGTCGGCGTGTAGTAGTGAACCTGTTCAGCAGGCGACTGCGGCGCACGTAGCGCCAGGTTTAAAAGCGTCGATGTCCAGTAGTGGAGAAGCAAATTGTGCAATGATCGGCGGTTCGCTTTCTGTTGCCCGTCAACTGGATGGTACGGCGATTGGGATGTGTGCATTACCCAACGGCAAACGCTGTAGTGAACAGTCACTTGCCGCCGGGAGCTGTGGCAGCTATTAATTCATTAAATCCGCCAGCTTATAAGTTAATGTCTGTTTCGCGGTCGCCAGCGTTAACTGGTTCGCGGTCAGATCCACTTGTGCACCTTCTTTCAGCATTTCGCTAATGGTGTTATCGAGTTCATTAAGCTGCGGGTTAGCGCACATCATACGGGTCATTGCCAGCCCTTTGGCTGTCAGTTCACCATTAGACAGTTTGCCTTCACCGCTAAAGCGGTTACACATGCTGCCGGAAATCATCATTTTTTCACCAAAGCTGATTTCTGGCGGATTTTTATCGTTGGTCACGGGCTTACCGTTTACGCTTTCCAGCACAAAACGATGATGCTGTAACTGTTCTGGCGTTACAGCAATTTTGTCATTACTTACACATCCCGCCATCAGCAGGCTTAGCGCAACGAGCGCGGCTACTTTCTTCATTGTGGTTCTCAATTACAGTTTCTGACTCAGGGCTATTTTAAGAATAGAGGATGAAAGGTCATTGGGGATTATCTGAATCAGCTCCCCTGGAATGCAGGGGAGCGGCAAGATTAAACCAGTTCGTTCGGGCAGGTTTCGCCTTTTTCCAGATTGCTTAAGTTTTGCAGCGTAGTCTGAGAAATACTGGTCAGAGCTTCTGCTGTCAGGAATGCCTGGTGCCCGGTAAATAGCACGTTGTGGCAGGCAGACAGGCGACGGAATACGTCATCCTGAATTACGTCGTTGGATTTATCTTCAAAGAATAGATCGCGTTCGTTCTCATACACGTCCATACCCAACGAACCAATTTTCTGATTTTTCAGCGCTTCAATTGCTGCCTGAGAATCAATCAATGCACCGCGACTGGTATTGACGATCATCACGCCATTTTTCATCTGATCGAAGGCGGCTTCGTTCAACAGATGGTAGTTTTCCGGTGTCAGCGGGCAGTGCAGAGAGATAACGTCTGATTCAGAGAACAGGGTTGGCAGATCGACATACTCCACACCGAGTTCCAGCGCCGCTGCACTTGGATACGGATCGAACGCCAGCAGACGCATACCAAAACCTTTCAGAATGCGCAGCATCGCCACACCGATTTTACCGGTACCGATAACGCCTGCCGTTTTGCCATACATAGTAAAGCCGGTCAGACCTTCCAGAGAGAAGTTAGCGTCACGGGTACGCTGATACGCGCGGTGAATACGGCGGTTCAGCGTCATCATCATACCGATGGCGTGTTCAGCAACGGCCTCTGGATCATAGGCTGGAACACGGACTACTTTCAGCCCCAGTTCTTTTGCCGCGTCAAGGTCGACGTTATTGAAACCGGCACAGCGCAGGGCGATATATTTAACGCCGTGCTTTTTCAGCTCTTCCAGCACCGGGCGGCTGCCGTCATCGTTTACGAAAATACATACCGCTTCGCAGCCATTGGCAGTTTTAGCGGTTTTTTCCGTCAGCAGAAAGTCAAAAAATTCCAGCTCAAAGCCAAAGGACTCGTTCACCTGTTGCAGGTACTTCTTGTCGTACTGTTTTGTGCTATAAACGGCGAGTTTCATAAGACTTTCTCCAGTGATGTTGAATCACATTTAAGCTACTAAAAATATTTTACAAAATTTCAAATATAATTGAAAGCTATGGCGATATTGAAAAATTCATCAACAACTATGCTTAGTGTAGGCGCAACCTTCAACTGAACGGTTAAACATGCCACAATACCCGTATTGAATGCTTAATTTTTCGCTAAATCAGGATATTAACTACCCATGCTGGGTAAATATAAAGCCGTTCTCGCGCTGTTATTACTGATTATTCTTGTGCCGTTGACGCTGCTGATGACGCTCGGGCTGTGGGTTCCCACGCTGGCGGGCATCTGGCTACCGCTCGGGACACGTATTGCATTAGATGAAAGCCCACGCATTACGCGTAAAGGTTTAATCATTCCCGATCTCCGTTATCTGGTGGGAGATTGTCAGCTTGCGCATATCACCAACGCCAGCCTTTCACATCCCAGCCGCTGGTTATTGAACGTCGGCATGGTAGAACTTGATTCTGCTTGTCTGGCGAAATTGCCGCAGACGGAGCAATCGCCAGCTGCTCCAAAAACCCTCGCGCAGTGGCAGTCCATGCTGCCTAACACCTGGATCAATATCGATAAACTGATTTTTTCTCCCTGGCAGGAATGGCAGGGAAAACTCTCTCTCGCATTAACCTCTGATATCCAGCAACTGCGTTATCAGGGCGAAAAAGTTAAATTTCAAGGCCAGCTGAAAGGGCAACAACTTACAGTCAGCGAACTGGATGTCGTCGCGTTTGAAAATCAGCCGCCGGTTAAACTGGTGGGGGAATTTACTATGCCGCTCGTGCCGGATGGACTTCCTGTAAGTGGGCATGCTACTGCGACGTTAAACTTGCCGCAGGAACCGTCACTGGTGGATGCAGAGCTGGACTGGCAGGAAAATAGCGGGCAATTGATTGTGCTGGCACGGGATAACGGCGATCCGTTGCTCGATTTGCCGTGGCAAATTACTCGTCAACAATTGACCGTAAGCGATGGTCGCTGGAGTTGGCCGTATGCAGGTTTTCCTTTGAGTGGCCGACTGGGTGTCAAAGTCGACAACTGGCAGGCAGGGCTTGAGAACGCTCTGATCAGCGGACGACTGAGTGTGCTGACCCAGGGGCAAGCGGGTAAAGGCAACGCGGTGCTAAATTTTGGCCCAGGAAAATTAAGCATGGATAACAGTCAGCTGCCTCTGCAGCTGACCGGTGAAGCGAAACAGGCGGACCTCATTTTATATGCCCGTTTACCTGCGCAGCTAAGTGGAAGTCTGTCTGACCCAACGCTGACCTTTGAGCCAGGCGCGTTACTTCGTTCAAAGGGAAGAGTCATCGATTCGCTGGACATCGATGAAATCCGCTGGCCTTTAGCGGGTGTAAAAGTCACCCAACGTGGTGTTGACGGACGTTTGCAGGCCATTTTGCAGGCGCATGAAAATGAACTGGGCGATTTCGTGCTGCATATGGATGGGCTGGCGAATGATTTTCTCCCTGACGCGGGCCGCTGGCAGTGGCGCTACTGGGGAAAAGGCAGTTTTACACCGATGAATGCCACCTGGGATGTCGCAGGAAAAGGTGAATGGCATGACAGCACGATTACGCTGACCGACCTCTCCACCGGTTTCGACCAGTTACAATACGGTACGATGACGGTAGAAAAGCCGCGATTAATTCTCGACAAGCCCGTCGTCTGGGTACGTGACGCACAGCATCCCTCCTTCAGCGGCGCGCTGTCACTGGACGCCGGGCAAACGCTGTTCACTGGCGGCAGTGTGTTACCGCCATCAACCTTAAAATTTAGCGTCGATGGGCGCGATCCGACGTATTTCCTCTTTAAAGGCGATTTACATGCTGGTGAGATTGGCCCGGTTCGGGTAAATGGTCGCTGGGACGGTATTCGTCTGCGCGGTAACGCCTGGTGGCCAAAACAATCACTGACTGTATTCCAGCCGCTGGTGCCACCCGACTGGAAGATGAACTTACGCGATGGTGAACTGTATGCTCAGGTTGCATTTTCTGCTGCGCCTGAACAAGGATTCCGCGCGGGAGGACACGGCGTGTTGAAAGGCGGTAGTGCCTGGATGCCAGATAATCAGGTTAACGGTGTCGATTTTGTCCTGCCTTTCCGTTTTGCCGATGGAGCCTGGCATCTGGGGACTCGCGGCCCCGTTACGTTGCGAATTGCCGAAGTGATTAATCTGGTGACAGCGAAAAATATTACGGCTGATTTGCAAGGGCGTTATCCGTGGACTGAAGAAGAACCCTTGCTGTTGACTGATGTTAGCGTCGATGTGTTAGGCGGTAACGTACTGATGAAACAATTACGTATGCCGCAACATGACCCGGCGCTGTTGCGGCTGAATAATCTCTCATCCAGCGAACTGGTTAGCGCCGTCAATCCGAAACAATTCGCCATGTCCGGGGCATTTAGTGGTGCATTGCCGTTATGGCTAAACAACGAAAAATGGATAGTGAAAGATGGTTGGCTGGCAAATAGCGGGCCAATGACCTTGCGGCTGGATAAAGACACCGCAGATGCGGTGGTGAAAGACAATATGACTGCGGGTTCAGCAATTAACTGGTTGCGCTATATGGAAATTAGCCGGTCATCGACAAAAATTAACTTAGATAATCTCGGTTTATTAACCATGCAGGCCAACATTACAGGTACCAGTCGCGTTGATGGTAAAAGCGGTACGGTAAAACTTAATTACTATCATGAAGAGAATATTTTTACGCTGTGGCGCAGTTTACGCTTTGGCGATAATCTCCAGGCATGGTTGGAGCAGAACGCACGTCTGCCGGGAAATGACTGTCCGCAAGGAAAAGAGTGTGAGGAAAAACAATGAAAATTTTACTGGCTGCGTTGACGTCATCTTTTATGCTGGCTGCCTGTACGCCGCGTATTGAAGTCGCTGCGCCCAAGGAACCGATCACTATCAATATGAACGTTAAAATTGAGCATGAGATCATCATCAAGGCAGACAAAGATGTCGAAGAGCTGCTTGAAACTCGTAGCGATCTTTTCTGAGGCGATGATGAAGAAAACATTACTTCTTTGTGCGTTTCTTGTTGGGCTGGTAAGCAGCAATGTAATGGCATTGACTCTGGATGAAGCCAGAACTCAGGGGCGGGTAGGTGAAACATTTTATGGTTATCTGGTTGCGCTGAAAACGGATGCTGAAACAGAGAAATTAGTAACCGACATTAATGCCGAACGTAAAGCGAGTTACCAACAACTGGCAAAGCAAAATAATGTGTCTGTAGATGATATCGCGAAACTCGCCGGGCAAAAGCTCGTAGCTCGGGCCAAACCGGGGGAATATGTACAAGGGATAAACGGTAAATGGGTGCGAAAATTTTAATAGCAAAACCGCAATATCGGGATAACGCTACAGGAGAAAGCGATTGATCTATTTTCCTGAAACAAGGTGAATATTCAAAAACTCCTGTCAAATTGCCTTTCGCCCTGAAAAATGCATAGTCAAATATCTGTTTTAACTAATTGGCGTTGCAGTACACACAACGCCAATTAGTTAGCGGAATTTACGTCGATACTCGCCTGGCGTCATCCCAAAGCGTTGCTTAAATACCGTTGAAAAATGACTCTGGTCAGAAAATCCCCAATGAAAGCCGATGCCTGCCAGTTTTTCATCATCTGCGGCATGGCGAATCGCATCTGCACAAAAATCGAGACGACGGTTACGAATATATTGCGCGACTACCAAACCTTTATCGGCAAACATTCGGTACAAACTACGTACTGACATACCTGTCTCTCCGGCTATCCACTCCGGGCGTAATATCTCTTCGCGAATATTATCGTCTATCAACGTAACCACTTTTTGAAACTGACGTTCACGACGAGGTTGAACAGATTCCCGCTGATGAAGTACCGGGCGCAGCAGACACACCATCGCCTGTAGCGCAGCTTCACTTTCTGTTTCAGAAAGTGCCGGATTATTCATGCTCTCCTGTAACAGGCGATGACTGAGTTGCACCATGGGTAAGTCAGCGTCCAGTCTTTCTGCGCAGACAGGTTTTTGATGGGGAAAATATTGTTCCAGCAGAGTGCGTGGCAAAAGTAATGAAATCTGTTTAGAAGACTCCTGCCAGTAAAGCGAACAGGGGCGTGAGGCATCGAGTAACGTAATATCGCCAGCGCCAATCTGCACCTGACGCTCATCCTGCTCCATTATTGCCTGACCACTAAGCTGAAAAACGGTGTAAAACCAGGCATCGTCGCTGCCTTTTACTTCCTGCCAGGTGCGGGATAAATTCACCCCGCTGGTTGTCACGGTACTCAGCTTTAGTCCTTTGGCAAAATGCGTGTCCAGTACACCCGTGTAACGCTCAGTCAGCAGGCGTCCGGTAAAATTTCCGCATACCTGATTGATTTGGGAAAGCCATTGCTGAAACTCATTATCCACTGCGGGGTTCATGGCACGTTTTCGCTCTGTGAAATGTATTTTTATTGTTGCATTTGTGTTGCAGTAAACGAAGCTAATGAGCCTGACTATAGGAAATAAGTCTTCTCAGGCATAGAGACATAAGCGGTTATTGTCACGATTTGCGGAGCTTGTCACAGCTGACAAAGCGAATGTCACAGCGAAAAAAGTGACTTTTCTTGTCGCTGCGTACACTGAAATCACACTGGGTAAATAATAAGGAAAAGTGATGACAGAGCCGCATGTAGCAGTATTAAGCCAGGTCCAACAGTTTCTCGATCGTCAACACGGTCTTTATATTGATGGTCGTCCAGGCCCCGCACAAAGTGAAAAACGATTGGCGATCTTTGATCCGGCCACCGGGCAAGAAATTGCGTCTACTGCTGATGCCAACGAAGCGGATGTAGATAACGCAGTCATGTCTGCCTGGCGGGCCTTTGTCTCGCGTCGCTGGGCCGGGCGATTACCCGCAGAGCGTGAACGTATTCTGCTACGTTTTGCCGATCTGGTGGAACAGCACAGTGAGGAGCTGGCGCAACTGGAAACCCTGGAGCAAGGCAAGTCAATTGCCATTTCCCGTGCTTTTGAAGTGGGCTGTACGCTGAACTGGATGCGTTATACCGCCGGGTTAACGACCAAAATCGCGGGTAAAACGCTGGACTTGTCGATTCCCTTACCCCAGGGGGCGCGTTATCAGGCCTGGACGCGTAAAGAGCCGGTTGGCGTAGTGGCGGGAATTGTGCCATGGAACTTTCCGTTGATGATTGGTATGTGGAAGGTGATGCCAGCACTGGCAGCAGGCTGTTCAATCGTGATTAAGCCTTCGGAAACCACGCCACTGACGATGTTGCGCGTGGCGGAACTGGCCAGCGAGGCTGGTATCCCTGATGGCGTTTTTAATGTCGTCACCGGGTCAGGTGCTGTATGCGGCGCGGCCCTGACGTCACATCCTCATGTTGCGAAAATCAGTTTTACCGGTTCAACCGCGACGGGAAAAGGTATTGCCAGAACTGCTGCTGATCACTTAACGCGTGTAACGCTGGAACTGGGCGGTAAAAACCCGGCAATTGTATTAAAAGATGCTGATCCGCAATGGGTTATTGAAGGCTTGATGACCGGAAGCTTCCTGAATCAAGGGCAAGTATGCGCCGCCAGTTCGCGAATTTATATTGAAGCGCCGTTGTTTGACACGCTGGTTAGTGGATTTGAGCAGGCGGTAAAATCGTTGCAAGTGGGACCGGGGATGTCACCTGTTGCACAGATTAACCCTTTGGTTTCTCGTGCGCACTGCGACAAAGTGTGTTCATTCCTCGACGATGCGCAGGCACAGCAAGCAGAGCTGATTCGCGGGTCGAATGGACCAGCCGGAGAGGGGTATTATGTTGCGCCAACGCTGGTGGTAAATCCCGATGCTAAATTGCGCTTAACTCGTGAAGAGGTGTTTGGTCCGGTGGTAAACCTGGTGCGAGTAGCGGATGGAGAAGAGGCGTTACAACTGGCAAACGACACGGAATATGGCTTAACTGCCAGTGTCTGGACGCAAAATCTCTCCCAGGCTCTGGAATATAGCGATCGCTTACAGGCAGGGACGGTGTGGGTAAACAGCCATACCTTAATTGACGCTAACTTACCGTTTGGTGGGATGAAGCAGTCAGGAACGGGCCGTGATTTTGGCCCCGACTGGCTGGACGGTTGGTGTGAAACTAAGTCGGTGTGTGTACGGTATTAATCTGGTTCGCTCATAAGTAAAAAACGGCACCTGGTGCCGTTTTTTTGTCTGAAACAATCACTTATCTTTCTTCAGCGCCCCTAGCGTTGGCGTTTCGTCAAAGAAGTTCCATGGTTTAAGCAGAGTATGTACCCATTCGGTCGGCATAATCGGCCACTCTTCGGCGCGGGCCACATGTGTGGTGCCGGTGGTCATCCAGACAACGGCGTCGGTGTTGTCCAGCGACTCGTTATCTTTACTGTATTGTCCAAGACCGGTGTCATGAGTAGAACGGTTCGGATATTTGCCTTCCGGGAAACGCTCGCCAGGATGATAACGCGTTACCCAAAGCTGCTTGTCCATAAAGCTTAAACGATGATAGATCCACTCGTCCGGCGCGAACTGGGCACCTTTTGCTACCGGGTGAGTACCACCTGCATAAGGAATAATTTGATAGGAAACTGGATTGCCCATGCGGTTCTCTTTGTTCGGGTTACTCAACAGACGAATCGTGCCCGGATCAAACTTCTGCGCGGCATCCTGTTCATTGCCGATGTTGTACTGATTAACTTGCATGGTACTGGTGCGTGGGCCACCGGCAGTATTCGGTTTTACCACCGGGTCCATCGCCACCAGGCTGTTATTCTCGCCATCTACATCCAGATCGAGGCGGAAATTATAAATATGTTGGTGTGTAGTACCCACGATATTGTGATCGATAAGCGTGCCGTAGCGCGTGTCATCTTTCGCCGTCTCATCGTGCATGGTTTTCGCTTTAACACCTTTCACCGCTTCGATGCCCGTAGCACCGGCATCAATGCCAATAGTGCCGTTTTCATGGAAGATCCAGTCAAAAATGTAGTCATAGTTACCCACTGTACTGATCCAGCGCACCACCAACTCCCGGCGTTCGGTACTGACGTTGGGCTGGCCCATTTCCTGATGCTTATACTCCGGCCCGGCATAACGTTCAAATACCGCGATAGCACGAGGGATCTCCATCGGTACGCCAGTGTAGTCGGCGATGGTTTCATTCAGGAGCACTGCGTTAGAGGGTGCATCTTTGCCACGTGCAATTGGCGAGGTTAGCGTGCCCATACCGTAGTCACCAGAGTCCAGATACGCTTTAAAGTACCAGCCAATATCAGGATCACCGTAAGGCACAATCATGCCGCCGAGAGAACCTTCGTACATGACTTTGCGTTTGGTGCCATTGTCGTTATAAGTCACGGTGGAGATCATAGGTCCGACGCGCGAGTTCATGCTGAGGTGAAAATCCCAGTTCCGCCAGTGAATCATATCGCCAGTAATGGTGTAATTTTTACCTTCAGGCTCAATGATTTGCATAGGCTTAACTGCCGGAGCAACGCGGTCACGGCCATCAAATGGGCGTGCGGTCATTGGCACCGGAACTACCGCACCTTCTTCAATCTTAACGATTTTTTTCTGTTCTAAATCAACGACCGCCACCAGGTTTTCGATGGGATGTGCCCAGTAGTTGCCATCACCGACATCAAGATAGCTGATGACTTTGAGCAACCGGGCATCTTGTTTCAGGCCATCTTTACCATCGAAATAACCTACGGTCAGCGGCGTGGTAATCACTTTCTTCGCATCAGTAATACCGCGCTTCTTCACGGCAGCGGCAAATTCTTCACTGTTGTTAATAATGTTCTGCACACTGGCGAAATCATCCAGCAACACCATACCGTGGGCGTCTTTAATGGGTTGCCAGGAGAGCAGTTTGTTGTTTTGCAGATCCACCACCGCTTCGATGATATGTTTGCCGTCGAGCATAATGACGTCGGCTTTGCGTGGCTGGTCAACCGGTTTGTTTTCCAGCGCAAACGCCCAGACAGCTTCTTTATCTGGCGGTAGCAGGGAGATCTCAGTAAAACGGGTATTGGGTTTGAAGTCCGCGGAAGCTTTAACAATTTCAACGGCCTGTTTAATTTCGTCCGCAGTTAGCGCATTAAGTGGGTGAGGGCGCTTTTCTACCTGAAAGGTTTGATCCAGCCCGGACTGGAAAACATCGTTAATAAAGGTGTCAGAAACCCAGGCTTTATTGTCTTTCATCACTACCGGTACTTGCAGTGCCAGAGACTGACCATTAACAATTGCTGTTTGCGCACCAGGCTTCACTTTCACGTACGCGCCATCTTTAATCAGGGTAAAGATCTGGGCGTAGTCGTCCCACTGCACATCGGCACCAAATTCTTTAAGCGTTTTATCCATTGGCACCATATGCGCTTCACCACCGTGGGCAAATACCGGCGCTTGCCAGGCGAAACTTAAGGCGACTGCCAACGCCAGGGCTGTTTTACGGGCAGAATACAGAGAGGGGCTTCCCATTATTAACCTCGTCAGATGTTGTGTTCTTGTTAGCAACCGCGCTCTGTGGGCGGTTTAGTCAGGTTCACATTATCAGTACTGATGTAAAGGGGATTGCCTGCACCTGCCAGGTTGTTTGGCAGGTGTGCCAGCTTTTCATACAGTGGGTGCCCTGAAAATACAGATACACATCATGCATAACGTGACAACGTCACAAAATTTGGTGAAATAAAAGGGCAACTATTCGCCGTTGCCCTTCATTCACCGATTAATCGACAAAATCACCGTGCTGCCTGGCCACCAGCGTCAGAATTGAATACAGCGCCACCGGGGTTTGATGCTGATTGAATACCTCTACCGCCCATTCCACCACACCTGTTGGTTTTTCTTCTGCGCTACGCTGTTTTTTCAGCGTCTTGCGCTTACAGGTGAGACGCACCTGGATGGTATCGCCTGGCTTTACGGGTTCGATAAAGCGCAAGTTTTCCAGCCCATAATTAGCAATGACCGGACCGACACCGGCATCGACAAACAGACCCGCAGCCGCAGAAAGCACAAAATACCCATGCACCACACGCTCACCGAAAATAGATTCGGCAGCAGCAATCTTATCCATATGCGCATAGAAATGATCGCCGCTGAGGCAAGCAAAGTTAACAATATCGGCCTCTGTCATTGTGCGGCGGGGAGTCAACAGGCTGTCGCCTGGTTGCAGCTCCTCAAAATATTTGCGGAACGGATGAATACGATCTTCTTCGACTTTCGCACCGCGCACCCACTGTTTACTGATAGCGGCAAGCATCGTCGGACTACCCTGAACAGCGGTTCGCTGCATGTAATGTTTCACCGCTCGTAAACCACCTAATTCTTCACCGCCTCCTGCGCGACCAGGCCCACCATGTAACAGTTGTGGCAGTGGGGAGCCATGCCCGGTGGATTCTTTTGCCGATTCCTCATTGAGGATCTGAATTCGCCCATGCGTACGTGCCGCGTCGGTAATAAACTGACGCGCAATTTGCGGATCAGCCGTCACCAGCGTTCCCGCAAGGCTACCGCCGCCTGCACAAGCCAGTTGCAGAGCATGTCGCTGGTTTTGTGCTGGCATCAGCGTTGCGACAGGGCCAAAGGCTTCTGTTGCATGTACCGCCGGTGTTTCATCCGGCTGCGGACAGTACAATAAGGTTGGCGGGAAGAAGGCACCCGCAGCAGATAAATCCGCCTGACCACCGAGGCGAATCTCGCATCCTGCAGCCAGCAATATGTTCACTTTTTCCTGCACATCGGCACGCTGCTCAGCATTTACCAGTGCGCCCATTTTCACGCCTTCCTGAGCAGGATCACCGACCACGACTTTCTGTAATCGCGCAACCAGAACATCACTGACAGCATTAACCAATGCCTGCGGCACAATAATCCGCCGGATTGCCGTACATTTTTGCCCGGCTTTTGTGGTCATCTCACGCACAACTTCACGAATAAACAGCGCAAACTCCGGTTGATCCGGGGTGACATCTTCGCCCAGTACGCAGCAGTTCAGGGAATCAGCTTCCATAGTGAAGGGGATAGATTTGGCGACGATATTTGGCTGAACTCGCAGCATCTGTCCGGTCGCCGCTGACCCCGTGAAAGTCACCACATCCTGGCTGTCCAGATGATCCAAAAGGTCGCCCGCACTACCGCAGATCAGACTAATTGCGCCTTCGGGAACAAGACCACTATCGACAATTGATTTCACCATCGCCTGAGTCAGTTGGGCCGTCGCGGTAGCTGGTTTGATGATGGCTGGCATTCCGCCCAGCCACGTTGGTGCCAGCTTTTCCAGCATTCCCCAGCAGGGGAAGTTAAAGGCGTTAATATGCACTGCCACGCCTGACTTTGAGGTCAGTACATGGCGCGCGGCAAATCCACCTTCTTTCGATAAGGGGATCAATTCATCTTCCGGCCACAGCGTATCGTCAGGCAGCTCCCGGCTACCGAGGCTGGCGTAAGTAAATAACGTCCCAATGCCACCTTCAATATCAACCCAACTGTCTGCCCGCGTTGCGCCTGTTTGCGCAGAAAGAGCATAGAAGCGCTCTTTTTCACTCAGCAGATGTTTAGCGACCGCTTTAAGCATCGCCGCACGTTCGATAAAGGTCATAGCGCGAAGGGCGGGGGCACCTTTTTCAATGGCAAACTGGCGGGCAGCCGCCATATCAAGACCTTCACTGGTCACTTCCCATAACGCCTCGCCGCTAATAGCGTGGTGAATCAAACGGCTACGGCCCCGGCCAGACTGCCAGGTACCGGATAAGAAACTGGCTAACTGCTGCATCGCTACTCTCCAGATGTTTCACATTTCTGTTGCTAATAGTTAAATCGCGAATCATAAAAAGCAAGGGTTCTTTTAACGAAATGTTAACTATGCGATCTGTATAGCAACTGCGGAAAACATTAATGCACTGATAAATAATGATTTATAAAAATAGGGTGCGAAATCCGTCACAGTTCAAGCATACAAAATTTGTGATTTTAGTTAACCATTGTGTAACTTTCACAAAACAATGTGATTCGTGTTTTTAATTAATTCACGAAAACTGGAATCGTAAAGGTGATGACGTGACCCAAGAAGAACGCTTTGAGCAACGGATAGCCCAGGAAACGGCTATCGAGCCACAGGACTGGATGCCCGATGCTTACCGAAAGACACTGATCCGCCAGATTGGGCAGCATGCGCACTCCGAGATTGTTGGTATGTTGCCTGAAGGTAACTGGATCACTCGCGCACCAACCTTGCGGCGTAAAGCCATTCTGTTGGCCAAAGTGCAGGATGAAGCCGGTCATGGTCTGTATCTCTATAGCGCCGCCGAAACACTGGGCTGTGCCAGAGAAGACATCTACCAAAAAATGCTCGACGGACGGATGAAATATTCCTCCATCTTTAATTATCCGACATTGAGTTGGGCTGATATCGGCGTTATCGGCTGGCTGGTGGATGGCGCAGCGATCGTCAATCAGGTGGCGTTATGTCGCACTTCTTATGGCCCGTATGCCAGAGCAATGGTGAAAATCTGCAAAGAAGAGAGTTTTCACCAGCGTCAGGGGTTTGAAGCCTGCATGGCACTCGCGCAGGGCAGCGAAGCTCAAAAGCAGATGTTGCAAGACGCCATTAACCGTTTCTGGTGGCCAGCCTTAATGATGTTCGGGCCAAACGATGATAACTCGCCAAACAGCGCCAGAAGTCTCGCCTGGAAAATCAAACGTTTCACCAACGACGAACTCCGCCAGCGTTTCGTGGATAACACCATTCCACAGGTTGAAATGCTCGGTATGACCGTTCCTGACCCGGATCTGCATTTTGACACTGAAAGCGGTCACTACCGCTTTGGTGAGATCGACTGGCAGGAGTTTAACGAAGTAATTAACGGTCGCGGAATTTGTAATCAGGAGAGGCTCGACGCCAAACGTAAAGCCTGGGAAGAAGGTACCTGGGTACGGGAAGCAGCGCTGGCCCATGCACAAAAACAACTTGCCCGTAAGGTCGCATAAGGAGATTCAAAATGAGTAATGTTTACTGGCCGTTATACGAAGTTTTCGTGCGTGGCAAACAGGGCTTATCACACCGCCATGTTGGCAGTTTACATGCTGCCGATGAGCGGATGGCACTGGAAAATGCCCGTGATACTTACACCCGTCGTAGCGAAGGATGTTCAATTTGGGTGGTGAAGGCGAGTGAAATTGTTGCCTCGCAACCGGAAGAACGCGGTGAATTTTTTGATCCGGCTGAAAGCAAGGTCTATCGCCATCCAACGTTTTACACCATCCCTGATGGCATTGAGCACATGTGAGGTCGGAAATGAATCAGTTAACGGCTTACACCTTGCGCCTGGGCGATAACTGTCTGGTGCTCTCCCAGCGGTTGGGGGAATGGTGCGGTCACGCACCGGAACTGGAAATCGATCTCGCACTGGCAAACATTGGCCTCGATTTATTAGGTCAGGCACGTAACTTCTTATCGTATGCCGCTGAATTAGCGGGAGAAGGTGATGAAGATACCCTGGCCTTCACCCGAGACGAGCGCCAGTTCAGCAACTTATTGTTGGTTGAACAACCAAACGGCAATTTTGCCGACACCATTGCACGCCAGTATTTCATCGATGCATGGCATGTGGCGCTCTTTACCCGTCTGATGGAAAGCCGTGATCCGCAACTGGCGGCGATTTCTGCCAAAGCAATTAAAGAAGCGCGTTATCACCTGCGTTTTAGTCGTGGCTGGCTGGAGCGACTGGGCAATGGTACTGACGTATCAGGGCAAAAGATGCAGCAGGCCATCGACAAGTTGTGGCGTTTTACTGCCGAACTGTTCGATGCCGACGAGATTGATATTGCACTGAGTGAAGAGGGTATTGCGGTTGATCCACGCACTTTACGCGCAGCGTGGGAAGCCGAAGTTTTTGCCGGAATCAACGAAGCCACATTGAACGTACCGCAAGAGCAGGCGTATCGCACTGGCGGTAAAAAAGGACTGCATACCGAACACCTTGGACCCATGCTGGCAGAAATGCAGTATCTCCAGCGTGTCTTGCCCGGTCAGCAATGGTAACAGAGGAGATGGGTATGCAACGTCTGGCCACCATTGCACCGCCACAGGTTCATGAGATATGGGCGCTACTCAGCCAGATCCCGGACCCGGAGATCCCGGTGCTGACCATTACCGATTTAGGCATGGTGCGTAATGTGACACAGATGGGAGAAGGATGGGTGATCGGCTTTACGCCGACTTATTCCGGTTGTCCGGCAACGGAACATTTGATTGGCGCGATACGTGAGGCAATGACAACCCACGGGTTTACCCCCGTTCAGGTTGTGCTGCAACTCGACCCGGCATGGACCACCGACTGGATGACCCCCGATGCCCGTGAGCGTCTGCGACAGTATGGCATTAGCCCGCCCGCCGGACACAGTTGCCATGCCCATTTGCCGCCAGAAGTACGTTGCCCGCGCTGCGCCAGCGTCCATACCACACTTATCAGTGAATTTGGTTCCACGGCCTGCAAAGCATTGTATCGCTGCGATAGTTGCCGCGAACCTTTCGATTATTTCAAATGTATTTGAGGATGCCATGACAACGTTTCATTCCTTAACGGTGGCAAAAGTGGAGCCGGAAACCCGTGATGCGGTGACCATTACCTTTGCGGTGCCCCAGCCTTTGCAGGAGGCGTATCGCTTTCGCCCCGGTCAACATTTGACCTTAAAAGCCAGCTTTGATGGTGAAGAATTACGCCGTTGTTACTCCATTTGCCGCAGCTATCTGCCTGGCGAAATTAGTGTGGCGGTGAAAGCCATTGAAGGCGGACGTTTCTCCCGCTATGCCCGCGAACACATCCGCCAGGGTATGACGCTGGAGGTCATGGTGCCGCAGGGGCATTTCGGCTATCAGCCACAGGCCGAACGCCAGGGCCGCTATCTGGCTATTGCAGCAGGATCAGGTATTACGCCAATGCTGGCGATTATCGCCACCACTTTACAAACCGAGCCTGAAAGTCAGTTCACCCTGATCTACGGTAACCGTACCAGCCAGAGCATGATGTTTCGCCAGGCACTGGCAGACCTGAAAGACAAATATCCTCAGCGTTTACAGTTGTTGTGCATTTTCAGTCAGGAAACCCTCGACAGCGATCTGCTTCACGGGCGTATTGACGGTGAAAAATTACAGTCACTTGGGGCCTCGCTCATTAATTTTCGTCTTTATGATGAGGCATTTATTTGTGGTCCGGCGGCGATGATGGATGAGACGGAAGCCGCCTTAAAAGCACTGGGAATGCCAGATAAAACCATTCATCTGGAGCGGTTTAATACGCCTGGCACGCGCGTCAAACGTAGCGTTAACGTGCAAAGTGACGGACAAAAAGTGACTGTACGTCAGGATGGGCGGGATCGGGAAATCGTGCTTAATGCCGACGATGAAAGCATTCTCGATGCGGCATTGCGCCAGGGGGCTGATCTGCCCTATGCCTGCAAAGGCGGCGTCTGTGCGACCTGCAAATGCAAAGTGCTGCGTGGCAAAGTGGCGATGGAAACCAATTACAGTCTGGAACCGGATGAACTGGCCGCAGGCTATGTGTTGAGTTGCCAGGCACTGCCGCTGACCAGCGATGTGGTGGTTGACTTTGACGCGAAGGGGATGGCATGAGCGAACTGATCGTCAGCCGTCAGCAACAAGTATTGTTGCTGACCCTTAACCGTCCCGCCGCACGTAATGCGCTAAATAATGCCCTTCTGACGCAACTGGTAAATGAACTGGAAGCTGCGGCTACCGATAGCAGCATTTCGGTCTGTGTGATTACCGGTAATGCACGCTTTTTTGCCGCTGGGGCCGATCTCAACGAAATGGCAGAAAAAGATCTCGCGGCCACCTTAAACGATACACGCCCGCAGCTATGGGCGCGATTGCAGGCCTTCAACAAACCTCTCATCGCAGCCGTCAACGGTTACGCGCTTGGTGCGGGTTGCGAACTGGCATTGTTGTGCGATGTGGTGGTTGCCGGAGAGAACGCGCGTTTTGGTTTGCCGGAAATCACTCTCGGCATCATGCCAGGCGCAGGAGGAACGCAACGTTTAATCCGTAGTGTCGGTAAATCGTTAGCCAGCAAAATGGTGCTGAGCGGAGAAAGTATCACCGCTCAGCAAGCACAGCAGGCCGGGCTGGTTAGCGACGTCTTCCCCAGCGATTTAACCCTCGAATACGCCTTACAGCTGGCGTCGAAAATGGCACGTCACTCGCCGCTGGCCTTACAAGCGGCAAAGCAAGCGCTGCGCCAGTCGCAGGAAGTGGCTTTGCAAGCCGGACTTGCCCAGGAGCGACAGTTATTCACCTTGCTGGCGGCAACAGAAGATCGTCATGAAGGCATCTCCGCTTTCTTGCAAAAACGCACGCCCGACTTTAAAGGACGCTAATGATGGAATTCATCCTCAGTCATGTAGAAAAGGGCGTGATGACACTAACGCTCAACCGCCCGGAACGCCTGAACAGTTTTAATGATGAGATGCACGCACAACTGGCAGAGTGCCTGAAACAGGTCGAGCGCGACGACACTATCCGTTGCCTGTTACTTACAGGTGCCGGGCGCGGATTTTGTGCTGGTCAGGATCTTAACGATCGTAACGTTGATCCCACAGGCCCCGCACCGGATTTAGGGATGTCAGTTGAACGTTTCTATAACCCACTGGTACGTCGCCTGGCAAAACTGCCAAAACCGGTGATCTGTGCAGTCAATGGCGTGGCGGCAGGGGCTGGCGCAACACTGGCACTGGGATGCGACATCGTTATTGCTGCCCGTTCAGCAAAATTCGTCATGGCGTTTAGTAAGTTAGGTTTAGTACCCGATTGCGGTGGAACCTGGTTACTGCCACGCGTTGCTGGGCGAGCGCGCGCCATGGGGCTGGCACTGCTGGGGAATCAACTGAGTGCTGAACAGGCGCACGAATGGGGGATGATCTGGCAGGTTGTTGATGATGAAACGCTGGCAGATACCGCGCAACAGCTGGCACGGCATCTGGCGACACAACCGACATTTGGTCTTGGACTTATCAAGCAAGCGATAAATAGCGCTGAAACCAATACGCTCGATACGCAACTGGATCTGGAACGTGACTATCAGCGACTTGCCGGACGGAGCGCAGATTATCGTGAAGGTGTCAGTGCGTTCCTGGCTAAACGCTCACCGCAGTTCACGGGGAAATAGCATGATGATAAATGTGCAAACTGTGGCAGTGATTGGGAGCGGCACCATGGGGGCAGGCATTGCTGAAGTTGCCGCCAGTCATGGACATCAGGTTTTACTGTATGACATTTCTGCTGAAGCGCTGACCCGCGCAATCGACGGGATACACGCGCGGCTAAATTCACGCGTGACGCGGGGAAAACTGACTGCTGAAACCTGTGAACGCACATTGAAACGCCTGATCCCGGTGACCGATATTCACGCGCTGGCAGCAGCGAATCTGGTTATTGAAGCGGCGTCTGAACGTCTGGAAGTTAAAAAAGCGCTCTTTGCACAACTGGCGGAAGTTTGCCCGCCACAAACGCTATTGACCACTAACACTTCGTCAATCTCTATAACCGCGATTGCTGCGGAGGTAAAAAATCCTGAACGTGTTGCGGGGCTGCATTTTTTTAACCCGGCACCGGTGATGAAGTTGGTGGAGGTGGTCAGTGGGCTGGCAACGGCAGCGGAAGTTGTCGAGCAGTTGTGTGAACTGACATTGAGTTGGGGTAAGCAGCCAGTGCGCTGTCATTCGACCCCCGGATTTATCGTTAACCGTGTGGCGCGTCCTTATTATTCCGAGGCCTGGCGGGCACTGGAAGAGCAGGTTGCTGCACCAGAAGTGATTGACGCTGCACTTCGCGATGGCGCTGGTTTCCCGATGGGGCCGCTGGAATTAACCGATCTGATTGGTCAGGACGTCAATTTTGCTGTCACCTGTTCGGTGTTTAACGCTTTCTGGCAGGAGCGTCGTTTTTTACCTTCGCTGGTGCAACAGGAACTGGTGATTGGTGGACGGTTGGGCAAGAAAAGTGGGCTGGGCGTGTACGACTGGCGCGCGGAACGTGAGGCAGTTGTTGGCCTGGAAGCGGTAAGCGACAGTTTTAGCCCAATGAAAGTAGAAAAGAAAAGTGACGGCGTCACGGAAATTGACGATGTTTTATTGATTGAGACACAAGGCGAGACGGCACAGGCGCTGGCAATACGACTGGCACGCCCGGTGGTAGTGGTCGACAAAATGGCGGGCAAGGTGGTGACCATTGCTGCGGCAGCGGTGAACCCGGACTCAGCGACCCGCAAGGCCATTTATTACCTGCAACAGCAGGGCAAAACAGTGCTGCAAATTGCAGATTACCCAGGAATGCTGATTTGGCGAACGGTAGCAATGATCATCAATGAAGCCCTTGATGCGCTGCAAAAAGGCGTGGCCTCTGAACAGGATATCGATACCGCCATGCGTCTTGGGGTGAATTATCCATATGGCCCGCTTGCCTGGGGAGCGCAACTTGGCTGGCAGCGAATATTAAGGCTCCTGGAAAATCTACAACATCACTATGGCGAAGAACGCTATCGCCCATGTTCATTGCTGCGCCAACGAGCGCTTCTGGAGAGCGGTTATGAGTCATAAGGCCTGGCAAAATGCCCATGCAATGTATGAGAACGATGCCTGCGCCAAAGCGCTTGGCATCGACATTATCTCAATGGATGAAGGCTTTGCTGTAGTGACCATGACCGTCACTGCACAAATGCTTAACGGTCATCAAAGTTGCCACGGCGGGCAGCTATTTTCACTGGCTGATACTGCCTTTGCCTACGCCTGCAATAGCCAGGGGCTGGCAGCCGTCGCTTCTGCCTGCACGATTGATTTTTTGCGTCCAGGCTTTGCCGGAGACACCTTAACTGCTACTGCGCAGGTACGTCATCAGGGCAAGCAAACCGGTGTTTACGACATCGAAATTGTTAACCAACAACAAAAAACGGTTGCGCTGTTTCGCGGTAAATCTCACCGCATCGGCGGCACCATTACAGGAGAAGCCTGATGCGTGAAGCCTTTATCTGTGACGGAATTCGTACGCCAATTGGCCGCTATGGTGGGGCATTATCAGGTGTTCGGGCTGACGATCTGGCTGCTATCCCTTTGCGGGAGCTGCTGGTGCGAAACCCGCGTCTCGATGCGGAGTGTATCGATGATGTGATCCTCGGCTGTGCTAATCAGGCGGGAGAAGACAACCGTAACGTAGCCCGGATGGCGACGTTACTGGCGGGGCTGCCGCAGAGTGTTTCCGGCACAACCATTAACCGCTTGTGTGGTTCCGGGCTGGACGCACTGGGGTTCGCCGCACGGGCGATTAAAGCGGGCGATGGCGATTTGCTGATCGCTGGTGGCGTGGAGTCAATGTCTCGGGCACCGTTTGTTATGGGCAAGGCAACCAGTGCATTTTCTCGTCAGGCTGAGATGTTTGATACCACTATTGGCTGGCGATTTGTGAACCCGCTCATGGCTCAACAATTTGGAACTGACAGCATGCCGGAAACGGCAGAGAATGTAGCTGAACTGTTAAAAATATCGCGAGAAGATCAAGATAGTTTTGCGCTACGCAGTCAGCAACGTACGGCAAAAGCGCAATCCTCAGGCATTCTGGCTGAGGAGATTGTTCCGGTTGTGTTGAAAAACAAGAAAGGCGTTGTAACAGAAATACAACATGATGAGCATCTGCGCCCGGAAACGACGCTGGAACAGTTACGTGGGTTAAAAGCACCATTTCGTGCCAATGGGGTGATTACCGCAGGCAATGCCTCCGGGGTGAATGACGGAGCCGCTGCGTTGATTATTGCCAGTGAACAGATGGCAGCAGCGCAAGGACTGACACCGCGGGCGCGAATCGTAGCCATGGCAACCGCCGGGGTGGAACCGCGCCTGATGGGGCTTGGTCCGGTGCCTGCAACTCGCCGGGTGCTGGAACGCGCGGGGCTGAGTATTCACGATATGGACGTGATTGAACTGAACGAAGCGTTCGCGGCCCAGGCGTTGGGTGTACTACGCGAATTGGGGCTGCCTGATGATGCCCCACATGTTAACCCCAACGGAGGCGCTATCGCCTTAGGCCATCCGTTGGGAATGAGTGGTGCCCGCCTGGCACTGGCTGCCAGCCATGAGCTGCATCGGCGTAACGGTCGTTACGCATTGTGCACCATGTGCATCGGTGTCGGTCAGGGCATCGCCATGATTCTGGAGCGTGTTTGAGCATATCAACCTGCGAGTACCCTACAATGATAACCAATACAAAGCTTGACCCGATTGAAACCGCGTCTGTTGATGAGTTACAGGCGTTGCAAACACAACGTCTGAAATGGACGCTCAAACACGCGTATGAAAATGTCCCGATGTATCGGCGCAAATTTGACGCAGCAGGCGTACATCCTGATGATTTCAGGGAACTTTCAGATCTGCGTAAATTTCCCTGTACCACCAAACAGGATCTGCGCGACAACTATCCCTTCGACACCTTTGCCGTGCCGATGGAACAAGTGGTGCGCATTCATGCTTCTTCGGGAACCACAGGTAAACCGACAGTTGTCGGCTATACGCAAAACGATATTGATAACTGGGCCAATATTGTAGCGCGTTCCTTGCGTGCGGCAGGTGGCACGCCCAAAGACAAAATTCATGTTGCCTATGGTTACGGCCTGTTTACTGGTGGGCTGGGCGCGCACTATGGTGCCGAACGTCTGGGCGCTACGGTGATCCCGATGTCTGGTGGGCAGACGGAAAAACAAGCGCAACTGATCCGCGATTTTCAACCAGATATGATCATGGTTACGCCATCTTATTGCCTTAACCTGATTGAAGAGCTGGAGCGGCAGTTGGGCGGTGATGCCAGCGGTTGCTCGCTGCGGGTTGGAGTGTTTGGTGCTGAGCCGTGGACACAGGCCATGCGTAAAGAGATTGAACGGCGTCTGGGGATCACCGCACTGGATATTTATGGCCTGTCAGAAGTGATGGGGCCGGGGGTGGCGATGGAGTGTCTGGAAACTACCGACGGCCCAACCATTTGGGAAGATCATTTCTATCCTGAAATTGTTAATCCTCATGACGGCACACCGCTTGCCGATGGTGAACATGGCGAACTGTTATTCACCACGCTGACCAAAGAAGCATTGCCGGTCATTCGTTACCGCACGCGTGATTTAACCCGACTGTTACCAGGAACGGCGCGGACTATGCGCCGCATGGATCGCATCAGCGGACGCAGCGATGACATGTTGATTATTCGCGGTGTAAATGTCTTTCCGTCACAACTGGAAGAAGAGATTGTCAAATTCGAACATTTATCGCCGCATTACCAACTGGAGGTGAACCGCCGGGGGCATCTTGATTCACTTTCTGTGAAAGTGGAGTTGAAAGAAAGTAGCCTGACATTGACGCATGAGCAGCGTTGCCAGGTATGCCACCAGCTGCGCCATCGGATTAAGTCGATGGTGGGGATCTCTACCGATGTGATGATCGTTAACTGTGGCAGTATCCCGCGTTCAGAAGGCAAGGCGTGTCGGGTGTTTGATCTGCGCAATATTGTTGGTGCCTGACGTATCGTCTGGCCCTGGTGGGGTAAAGCGCCAGGGCCAGAAGTCGATACGACCTGTGCTATGATTCATAAATCACAACAATAACAACAGACTGAAGCGAATGAGTAAACTTGATACTTTTATCCAACATGCTGTAAACGCTGTTCCGGTCAGTGGCACATCTTTGATCTCCTCTCTGTATGGTGATTCGCTTTCCCATCGTGGTGGTGAAATCTGGCTTGGTAGTCTGGCTGCTTTGCTGGAAGGGCTGGGATTTGGTGAGCGTTTCGTCCGCACCGCTTTGTTTCGTCTTAATAAAGAAGGCTGGCTGGATGTTTCCCGCATCGGGCGACGCAGTTTCTATAGCCTCAGTGATAAAGGCTTGCGCCTGACGCGACGGGCAGAAAGTAAAATTTATCGCGCAGAGCAACCTGCATGGGATGGTAAATGGCTCCTGTTGCTCTCGGAAGGTTTAGATAAATCAACGCTGGCTGATGTCAAAAAGCAGTTGATCTGGCAAGGTTTTGGCGCACTGGCACCCAGCCTGATGGCATCGCCGTCGCAAAAACTGGCCGATGTACAGACACTTTTGCATGAAGCGGGTGTGGCGGATAACGTGATTTGTTTTGAAGCGCAAATACCACTGGCGCTTTCTCGTGCAGCACTGCGTGCCAGAGTAGAAGAGTGCTGGCATTTAACTGAACAAAATGCCATGTACGAAACCTTTATTCAGTCATTCCGCCCGTTGGTGCAGCTGTTAAAAGAGGCAGCAGACGAGTTAACCCCGGAGCGTGCATTTCATATTCAGCTTTTACTGATCCATTTTTATCGCCGTGTCGTCCTTAAAGACCCTTTGTTGCCGGAGGAGTTGCTTCCGGCTCACTGGGCAGGGCATACGGCGCGTCAGCTGTGTATCAACATTTATCAGCGCGTAGCGCCTGCTGCTTTAGCGTTCGTTAGTGAAAAAGGTGAAACCTCGGTCGGTGAACTGCCTTCGCCGGGTAGCCTGTATTTTCAACGTTTTGGCGGTTTGAATATTGAACAGGAGGCGTTATGCCAATTTATCAGATAGACGGTCTGACTCCGGTTGTGCCAGAAGAGAGTTTTGTCCATCCGACAGCGGTATTGATCGGCGATGTTATTCTCGGCAAGGGTGTTTACGTTGGGCCAAATGCCAGCCTGCGTGGCGATTTTGGTCGTATCGTGGTGAAAGATGGCGCGAACATTCAGGATAATTGCGTTATGCACGGTTTTCCCGAGCAGGATACTGTCGTGGAAGAAGATGGGCATATTGGTCATAGCGCTATCCTTCACGGCTGCATTATCCGCCGCAATGCATTAGTGGGAATGAACGCGGTAGTGATGGATGGTGCGGTGATTGGCGAGAACAGCATTGTTGGCGCATCCGCATTTGTGAAAGCCAAAGCAGAAATGCCTGCTAATTACCTGATTGTCGGCAGCCCGGCGAAACTGATTCGTGAGCTTAGTGAGCAGGAGCTGGCATGGAAAAAGCAGGGTACGCATGAGTATCAGGTGCTGGTGACACGCTGTAAGCAGACGTTACATCAAGTCGAACCATTGCGGGAAGTTGAACCTGGCAGGAAACGCCTGGTATTTGATGAGAATCTGCGACCGAAACAGTAACGTCCAGATACTGAACGTTCTAATTTTTAGCATGTGATACCTAAACCGCAACGCTGATACAGGTTGCGGTTTTTTTATTGCCGAATGCGGCGCTTTACGCGTTTTGTTTTGGTGTCTTTCAGGACAATAGAGCAACTCATCCAGTAATCTTGTTTACGCCTTCGCATTATTTATCTCTTTTCGTTTCTATACTGATTTTTCTCAATCCGTTTTATTACAGGGCAGGGTGCGATGAGCAGCAATACATTTACTCTCGGTACAAAATCCGTTAACCGTCTTGGTTATGGCGCGATGCAACTGGCAGGTCCTGGGGTTTTTGGTCCCCCAAGAGATCGCCACGTCGCTATAACCGTGCTGCGCGAGGCGCTGGCATTGGGCGTCAATCACATTGATACCAGCGACTTTTATGGTCCGCACGTCACCAATCAGATTATCCGCGAAGCGCTTTATCCTTACTCTGACGACCTGACAATTGTCACTAAAATTGGTGCGCGGCGTGGAGAGGACGCATCCTGGTTGCCCGCATTTTCTCCGGCAGAGCTGCAAAAAGCGGTGCACGATAATCTACGTAATCTCGGGCTGGACGTACTGGATGTGGTTAACTTGCGCATTATGATGGGGGATGGTCATGGCCCAGCGGAAGGATCGATTGAAGCCAGCCTGACCGTGCTGGCAGAGATGCAACAACAAGGCCTGGTAAAACATATTGGCCTAAGCAACGTCACACCGACGCAGGTTGCAGAGGCGCGCAAGATTGCCGAAATCGTCTGTGTGCAGAACGAATACAACATTGCTCATCGTGCTGATGACGCAATGATTGATGCTTTGGCTCGTGACGGCATTGCCTACGTGCCGTTCTTCCCGCTCGGGGGCTTTACACCGCTGCAATCCTCTACGCTGTCGGATGTTGCTGCGAGCCTGGGTGCAACACCCATGCAGGTGGCGCTGGCGTGGCTGTTACAACGTTCACCGAATATTTTGCTGATCCCAGGGACGTCTTCTGTTGCGCATTTACGGGAGAATATGGCTGCTGAAAAATTGCATCTTTCTGAGGAAGTGTTGTCTACGTTGGATGGTATTTCGCGAGAATAACGAATATACAAAAGGGAAAGATGCATTTCCCTTTTGTTTCTTTTTTAATGGCATGGAGTGCATATGTTTAAGGCCAGGATTTGCGGCTGGATAGGTTTACTTCCCCTGTTTATGCTGAGTCTTCCAGTACAGGCGGAACTTCGATGTGTTGCAAATACAGTTGATATTGAACCATTTTTTTCTGCGGCTACCGCTGAAGATAAACAACAAGTTGAACAAGCTATCAACAGTAGCGTGAATCTTGTCCCCTTCGGTTTATCTGCATCGGACTGGAAAGTGCATCGTGGCGATTTAGTGGTAGAAGGTAATATAGAGAGTAATCAAAAATTGATTGTTCTTGGCAATTTGACAGTCAAAGGTAATATTTCCACTTTCTCTCTTTCTAATCCATGGGTTATTCTCGGTAACGTGACGGCAACGAATATAGTTACGGATTCACCACTGTTAATTACCGGTTCGATAAATGCAAGTGGACTGGTATTTATCGACTCATATTACGATAATCCGTCTACGATTAAGGGGAGTATTAATGCGCGTGGGATATTTATCAATGACATAATTGCACCTGTTGTTGCGTCTTCGACAAATAGTGAATTCATGGTCCGTGCGAGTGACAAAAATGACACTGAAAATGTCAAAAAAGCGCTGATGATAATAAATCCTGATGCATATTATTGGGGTCTAATAAATGATGAAGATGCTCTGAAAGAAATTTTTAAGCGAAGCAATATTCGCATGGCAGGGAATGTCTGTAATCAGATGAAAAAAGAAGCGCTGTTTCGCCCTAAGCCTTCTCCTGAGTTAGTGCAGGAATTGCAAATGCTGGATGAAGGCAACGTTGCTGCATTTGAAGGACGAGATATTGCGACATTTGATCTTGCCATAATGCGAACTCTCCCAAGGCTTAAAGGAATTTCAGCTAACCTACGCAAACAACTTATTAATAGCAATGATGAACAAACGATTGAAAGTATGGCGAGATATATGCCTGACAATGAGATTCTGGAGTTGACCGATCAGCAATTGGGTTACCAGCCTGTTGTTCTGGGGTTGCTCGACCGTGAACCGCTCTCTGTTGAAATAATGACGCGAATGAGTCGTCTACCTGATGGTGTCGGTCCGTTGAATCTTGCGCTACGTGAAAATCTCCCTCTGGATATCGTCATGACTCTGGCGAAAAGAGATTGGGATATGATCATTCAGGAGCTTTATAAAGATGCGTGGTTATTGCCTGAATCCATTATTGATGGCTATATCCGCAGTGATGATTCCTCTATTCGTCAGGTCGGTGCTGGAGGACAACTCACCTACAATCAGGCAATGCAGTTGGCGAACGATTCATCAAACAATGTTGTCACAAGCTTAGCGTTCAAGCTGGCAGAGATGAAACACCATGGTCAATTATTGCGGATGACGCCACAAGAGAGTGACAAAGTTGCAGCCTATTTATACCAAAAATTCGAGAATGACGATGATCTAATACGTGTGTTATTTTTAGCATTGCCAGATAACTTACAGTTTAATTTTGTTAAAAGGATGGAGAAAAAATCCCCTGCCTACTTTTGCTGTCGGGATATGCAGGTCATTCACTCTGACGCTGCTCTACAACGGTTATTGACACGTTTCAACGATCCTGAGGGGTGGAGTAATCTGGCGAAAAATCAGTATCTGAGCACGTCGATGAAACAAAAAATTTGGCAACGTGCTTTAACGCATCGGAAAAATAATCCGAAAGCAGATTCAGCTGCGTATGAAACCAGCGCTGATATGATTTTGTCTGAGCTTATCAGCCACGGTGAAGTTGATGATCAGATGCTATTAAATGCCACAGCCCTGATACGTTTGGAAGACTGGGACTTTTTAGAGAGTGCATTAGTTAGTTGGGATAATTTACCCGCTGTTGTCCTCAAGGAATTACAGCAAAATACGCCACGCAATGATATTTGGGCGAAGTTTTTTCTGAGGCAGGAAAACAGCTCCCGTGCGCAGGTTGATGAAGCATTACGCGTCTATTATGCACTCGACCCCGATGCGTTAGCACAACTGGATGTACTGGCAAAACAACCGGATCGTATATGGTGGAGTACACTGGCGAAAAGCAATCTCACATTTTTCAAGTTCGGCGCACTTAACAACCGCCACACACCGCCTGCAGTACTGGCGGCAGAAATTGATCCCGAGTGGTGGATTGTGGCGATGAATAATCCCCGTTTTCCAGTTGATGTATTAAAGGCGAGGCTGAAACGTGATCCTTTGCTGGCGTTAGAGCTTGTTAACCCTGAACTAGATTTAGTCCGCCAGCTGGCGCTTAACGGTAAGACGCGCGCAATACGGGAACAAGCGATGAGAAAACTTGATGAGTTGTATTGATCCACAACGTAATGTTTCTTAACTATTTGATTAATTGGGGATAATCATTCCTGGCAGTGAGTCCCCAATACCTTGATATATTCTGAATTTTTAATGAAGCGGCGTGTTGCGATATCTCCGTCAGGGGAATTGATGCACCATAGCGCAAACCGAATTATCAAGGATTGATAATGACGCTCTACCAGATAAAACCGCTCTTTCAGTCGCTGTTAAGGCCGACGATGTTTTGGCTTTATAAGCACCACGTTACAGCGAATCACATCACTCTTGCTGCACTGGCGCTTTCTCTTCTTACCGGATTGCTGTTAGTGTTGGTGGCACAACCCATCCTCTTTTTGCTATTGCCCATCGTGCTTTTTATCCGTATGGCGCTCAATGCACTGGATGGCATGTTGGCGCGTGAGTGCGATCAGCAAACACGTCTGGGGGCGATTTTGAATGAAACTGGCGATGTTATTTCCGATATTGCGCTCTATTTACCGTTTTTATTTTTACCGGAAAGTAACGCATTACTCGTAATACTCATGTTATTTTGCACCATATTGACTGAGTTTTGCGGTTTACTCGCGCAGACGATTAACGGTATTCGCAGTTTTGCCGGTCCATTTGGCAAAAGCGATCGCGCGTTAATATTTGGTCTGTGGGGGCTTGCCGTTGCCATTTATCCACAGTGGATGCAATGGAATAATCTTTTATGGAGCATTGCTTCAATTCTGCTTATCTGGACTGCGATTAATCGTTGTCGGAGTGTGCTTCTTATGAGCGCTGAAAGATAATGCTGGAAAAATCTCTGGCAACACTTTTCGCGTTGTTAATTTTAGCAACGCTGATAAACCGTTTTCTGCTATGGCGGTTACCGGAGAGAAAAGGGGATGAAGTTACATTACGTATTCGTACCTGGTGGGGTATCGTCATTTGTTTTTCACTGGTGATTTCAGGTCCACGCTGGATGACGTTGACGTTTTTTGCGCTGATAAGTTTTCTGGCATTGAAAGAATATTGTACGCTTATATCCATACATTTTCCGCGTTGGCTATATTGGGTTATTCCTCTTAACTATTTGCTTATCGGTTTTAATTGCTTTGAGCTGTTTCTGTTATTTATACCTTTGGCTGGGTTTCTAATATTAGCCACCGGGCAAGTTTTTGTGGGGGACCCCTCCGGTTTTCTGCATACCGTGAGCGCCATTTTTTGGGGCTGGATAATGACCGTTTTCGCCTTGAGTCATGCCGCCTGGTTATTAATGTTGCCATCCATGAATATCCAGGGCGGGGCGTTACTGGTGTTATTTCTTTTGGCGTTAACCGAGTCAAACGATATTGCACAGTATTTATGGGGGAAATCCTGCGGCAGAAGAAAAGTGGTCCCCAAAGTCAGCCCGGGAAAAGCGCTGGAAGGCCTGGTGGGGGGCGTAATCACCACCATGATTGCGTCACTGATTATTGGACCGTTGCTGACACCGCTAAATACATTACAGGCATTATTAGCGGGTTTGTTAATTGGTATTAGTGGTTTTTGCGGCGATGTAGTGATGTCAGCCATCAAACGAGATATTGGTGTTAAAGATAGTGGAAAACTATTACCAGGACATGGCGGACTCCTTGACAGGATTGACTCATTAATTTTCACCGCTCCGGTATTTTTTTATTTTATTCGCTACTGCTGTTACTGAAGGAAAATAGAGAAAATGGAAAATTCACGCATCTCTGGGGAACATTTTTTTACCACCAGTGATAATACAGCGTTGTTTTATCGGCACTGGCCCGCTTTACAGCCCGGGGCGAAAAAGGTCATCGTCTTATTTCATCGTGGCCATGAACATTCTGGTCGTCTACAACATATCGTTGATGAACTGGCGATGCCAGATACTGCTTTTTATGCCTGGGATGCCCGAGGGCATGGACAAACTTCGGGGCCGCGTGGTTATAGCCCATCTCTTGCGCGTTCAGTGCAGGATGTCGATGAATTTGTTCGTTTTGCTGCCAGCGATAGCCAGGTCGGACTGGATGAGGTGGTAGTGATCGCGCAAAGCGTCGGCGCAGTGCTGGTTGCCACATGGGTTCATGATTATGCGCCTGCAATTCGCGGGCTGGTGCTGGCTTCTCCGGCCTTTAAGGTTAAATTGTATGTACCGCTGGCACGTCCTGCGCTGGCGTTATGGCATCGTCTGCGTGGTCTGTTTTTTATTAATTCCTATGTGAAAGGACGCTATTTGACCCACGATCGGCAACGGGTGGCGAGTTTCAATAATGATCCGCTGATCACACGGGCGATTGCCGTTAATATCTTGCTCGATCTCTACAAAACGTCTGAACGTATTATTAGAGATGCGGCGGCGATTACGCTCCCCACGCAACTTCTGATATCAGGCGATGACTATGTGGTGCATCGCCAACCGCAGATTGATTTTTATCAGAGATTACGTAGCCCTCTGAAAGAGCTGCATCTGCTGCCAGGCTTTTATCACGACACGTTGGGTGAAGAGAACAGGGCGCAGGCATTTGAAAAAATGCAAAGCTTTATTAGTCGTTTATATGCTAACAAGTCACAAAAATTTGATTATCAGCATGAAGACCGCACTGGACCATCAGCGGATCGCTGGCGGCTCCTTTCAGGTGGACCCGTGCCATTATCGCCGGTTGATTTGGCGTATCGCTTTATGCGAAAGGCGATGAAATTGTTCGGGGCGCACTCTGCGGGCCTGCATCTCGGAATGAGCACCGGCTTTGATTCAGGCAGTTCCCTGGATTATGTCTATCAAAATCAACCGCAAGGCAGTAACGCATTCGGGCGCTTAATTGACAAAATCTACCTGAACAGTGTTGGCTGGCGCGGTATTCGCCAGCGTAAAACCCATTTACAAATACTGATTAAACAAGCCGTTGCCGATCTCCACGCCAAAGGTTTAGCCGTCCGCGTGGTTGACATTGCCGCAGGGCATGGGCGCTATGTACTGAATGCGCTGGCAAACGAGCCTGCCGTAAGCGATATTTTGTTACGTGATTACAGTGAGTTAAATGTTGCACAGGGGCAAGCGATGATTGCCCAACGGGGAATGTCTGGGCGGGTGCGTTTTGAACAGGGCGATGCGTTTAACCCGGAGGAACTCAGCGCGTTAACTCCGCGGCCTACGCTGGCGATTGTCTCTGGACTGTATGAGCTGTTTCCCGAAAATGAGCAGGTAAAAAACTCACTCGCAGGTCTTGCCAATGCCATCGAACCGGGCGGCATTCTCATCTACACCGGGCAGCCGTGGCACCCTCAACTGGAGATGATTGCCGGGGTGTTAACCAGTCATAAAGATGGTAAACCGTGGGTAATGCGCGTGCGTTCGCAAGGGGAGATGGATTCACTCGTGCGTGATGCCGGATTTGATAAATGCACACAACGGATTGATGAGTGGGGTATTTTTACGGTTTCGATGGCGGTGCGTCGTGATAACTGAACGTCGGAACGTATTGCTACAAGGCGCTGGCTGGTTATTGTTGCTGGCCCCGTTTTTCTTCTTCACCTATGGATCTCTTAATCAGTTCACCGCGGTTCAGGACCTTAACAGCCATGATATCCCCAGTCAGGTATTCGGTTGGGAAACGGCGATCCCTTTTCTTCCCTGGACTATTGTTCCTTACTGGAGTCTGGATCTTTTATATGGATTTTCGCTGTTCGTTTGTAGCACGACATTCGAACAGCGCCGACTTGTCCACCGGCTTATTCTGGCAACGGTAATGGCCTGCTGCGGTTTTTTGCTCTATCCGCTGAAGTTTAGTTTTATCCGTCCTGAAGTGAGTGGGGTGACGGGATGGCTATTTTCGCAACTTGAACTGTTTGATCTGCCTTATAACCAGTCTCCTTCGCTGCATATTATTCTCTGCTGGCTACTTTGGCGTCACTTTCGTCAGCATCTGGCTGAGAGGTGGCGTAAAGTCTGCGGCGGATGGTTTTTACTCATCGCTATTTCTACTCTGACGACCTGGCAGCATCATTTTATTGATGTCATCACAGGGCTGGCGGTAGGTATGTTGATTGACTGGATGGTGCCCGTCGACCGTCGTTGGAATTATCAGAAACCTGATCAACGTCGAATCAAAATAGCACTGCCCTATGTCGTAGGCGCGGGCTCGTGCATTGTATTGATGGAGCTAATGATGATGATTCAGTTATGGTGGTCAGTCTGGTTATGTTGGCCAGTATTATCGCTACTCATAATTGGCCGTGGGTACGGTGGGCTTGGCGCGATAACAACAGGGAAAGATAGTCAGGGGAAACTACCGCCCGCCGTTTACTGGCTGACATTGCCCTGCCGCATCGGGATGTGGCTGTCTATGCGTTGGTTTTGTCGTCGCCTGGAGCCGGTGAGCAAAATGACTGCTGGTGTTTATTTAGGGGCGTTTCCACGACATATTCCGGCACAGAATGCGGTTCTGGACGTCACCTTTGAATTCCCTCGCGGACGAGCGACAAAAGATCGACTCTATTTCTGTGTACCGATGCTGGATCTGGTGGTTCCGGAAGAGGGGGAGCTCCGACAGGCCGTGGCGATGCTGGAAACATTACGCGAAGAGCAAGGCAGCGTTCTGGTTCATTGCGCGTTGGGATTATCGCGCAGTGCGCTGGTAGTGGCGGCATGGTTGTTATGTTACGGACACTGTAAAACCGTTGATGAAGCGATTAGTTATATTCGAGCCAGACGTTCGCATATTGTGCTTAAGGAAGATCACAAAGCGATGCTGAAATTATGGGAAAACAGGTAAGTGGATTGAGATGTGGACTGAACTACAGTCCACATCAAGATCGTGTCCGGTTATGCAGCAACAATGCTGTCGATGGCCGCTTTCGCGTCAGACTGCGCTTTCGCTGCCATTTCCGGACCGTATGCGATCCCTTCGGCGAAGACAAATTTCACATCGGTAATGCCGATAAAGCCGAGGAACGTGGACAGATACGGCGTCACCAGGTCCGTTGGTCCATCTTTGTGGATCCCACCGCGGCTGGTAATAACGATGGCTTTTTTACCCGTTACCAGACCTTCCGGACCGTTCTCGGTATAGCGGAAAGTAACGCCTGCGCGTGCAACCAGGTCAAAATAGTTTTTCAACTGAGTTGAGATGTTGAAGTTATACATCGGTGCCGCAATAACGATAACGTCGTGGGCTTTCAGCTCGGCAATCAGCTCATCGGAAAGCGCCAGAGCTTCCTGCTGACGCGGAGTCAGCGGCGCATCGCTCGGACGCAGTGCACCAACCAGTTCGCCATCCAGTACCGGAATCGGATTTGCAGCCAGGTCGCGAACGGTGATTTCATCAGCGGAGTGCTTTTCGCGCCATTGTTCAACAAAATAATCGGACAACTGATTAGACTGAGAGTACCCTGCCAGGATGCTGGATTTAAGAACTAATACCTTGCTCATGGTGTTTCCTTATAGATGTTTGAATGGGCGATGCCCCGTTGCTTGCTGACACTTTATTCACAATCCTGCCACAGAGATAGCGCAATAAATCGAAGCCTATGTTCGAATTTATTGAACAACGCATAGAAAGCCGCGATGTGGTACTCTATATCTATCATTTAAAAGAAAATTAATCAGGCAGACTACTGCCCACTAACGTTATGACAGAACAACAAAAATTGACCTTTACGGCCTTGCAGCAGCGGCTGGATTCGCTGATGCTGCGCGACAGACTGCGTTTTTCTCGGCGTCTGCACGGTGTTAAGAAGGTTAAAAATCCTGATGCACAACAGGCCATTTTCCAGGAGATGGCGAAAGAGATTGACCAGGCGGCAGGGAAAGTCCTGCTGCGTGAAGCGGCACGACCGGAAATTACTTATCCTGACAATTTACCGGTTAGTCAGAAAAAACAGGACATTCTCGAAGCGATTCGTGATCACCAGGTGGTGATCGTCGCCGGGGAAACGGGTTCTGGTAAAACGACTCAGTTACCGAAAATCTGTATGGAGCTGGGGCGCGGGATTAAAGGGCTGATCGGCCATACCCAGCCGCGTCGCCTGGCGGCAAGAACGGTGGCGAACCGTATTGCGGAAGAGCTGAAAACGGAGCCGGGCGGTTGCATCGGTTACAAAGTGCGTTTCAGCGATCACGTTAGTGATAACACGATGGTCAAGCTGATGACCGACGGTATCCTGCTGGCGGAGATCCAGCAAGACCGCCTGCTGATGCAGTACGACACCATCATTATTGACGAAGCACACGAACGCAGCCTGAATATCGATTTTCTGCTCGGCTATTTGAAAGAGTTGCTGCCGCGGCGTCCTGACCTAAAAATCATTATCACTTCCGCGACTATCGACCCGGAACGCTTTTCGCGCCACTTTAATAATGCGCCGATTATCGAAGTCTCCGGTCGGACCTATCCGGTGGAAGTGCGCTATCGACCGATTGTTGAAGAAGCCGACGACACCGAGCGCGATCAGTTGCAGGCGATTTTTGACGCCGTAGACGAACTGAGTCAGGAAAGCCCTGGCGACATTCTGATCTTTATGAGTGGTGAGCGGGAAATTCGCGATACCGCCGATGCGCTGAACAAGCTAAATCTGCGTCATACCGAAATCTTGCCGCTTTATGCGCGGCTTTCGAACAGCGAACAGAACCGCGTGTTCCAGTCGCACAGCGGACGGCGCATTGTGCTGGCGACCAACGTCGCGGAAACCTCGCTGACCGTACCGGGGATTAAATACGTTATCGATCCCGGTACAGCACGTATCAGCCGCTACAGCTATCGCACCAAAGTGCAGCGTTTGCCGATTGAACCCATTTCGCAGGCGTCTGCCAATCAGCGTAAAGGCCGCTGTGGGCGTGTGTCCGAAGGGATCTGTATTCGTCTCTATTCCGAAGACGATTTCCTTTCGCGCCCGGAGTTTACCGATCCGGAGATTCTGCGTACCAACCTGGCCTCGGTTATTTTGCAGATGACCGCGCTGGGGCTGGGCGATATCGCTGCGTTCCCGTTTGTCGAAGCACCGGATAAACGCAATATCCAGGATGGCGTGCGTCTGCTCGAAGAACTGGGCGCGATCACCACGGATGAACAGGCCAGCGCCTATAAACTGACGCCGCTCGGTCGCCAGCTCTCGCAGTTGCCTGTCGATCCACGTCTGGCGCGTATGGTGCTGGAAGCGCAAAAACATGGCTGCGTGCGTGAGGCGATGATTATCACGTCCGCGCTTTCCATTCAGGATCCGCGCGAGCGTCCGATGGATAAACAGCAGGCATCGGACGAAAAACATCGTCGCTTCCACGACAAAGAGTCTGACTTCCTCGCGTTTGTGAATCTGTGGAATTATCTTGGCGAGCAGCAAAAGGCGCTTTCTTCCAACGCCTTCCGTCGCCTGTGTCGTACCGATTATCTCAACTATCTGCGCGTGCGCGAATGGCAGGATATCTACACCCAGTTGCGCCAGGTGGTGAAAGAACTTGGCATTCCGGTTAACAGCGAACCGGCGGAGTATCGCGAAATTCACATTGCGTTGCTGACGGGTTTACTTTCCCATATCGGCATGAAAGATGCCGATAAACAAGAATATACCGGCGCACGTAACGCGCGTTTCTCCATCTTTCCCGGTTCTGGTTTATTCAAAAAACCGCCGAAATGGGTAATGGTGGCGGAACTGGTAGAAACCAGCCGCCTGTGGGGGCGCATTGCTGCGCGTATCGACCCGGAATGGGTGGAGCCTGTCGCTCAGCATTTGATTAAACGCACCTACAGCGAACCTCACTGGGAACGGGCGCAGGGCGCGGTGATGGCAACGGAAAAAGTCACTGTTTATGGTTTGCCGATTGTTGCCGCGCGCAAGGTCAACTACAGCCAGATCGATCCGGCGTTATGCCGTGAACTCTTTATTCGCCATGCGCTGGTGGAAGGTGACTGGCAGACGCGTCACGCATTCTTCCGTGAAAACCTGAAACTGCGGGCCGAAGTGGAAGAGCTGGAACACAAATCACGTCGCCGCGATATTCTGGTTGATGACGAAACGTTGTTTGAGTTCTACGACCAGCGCATCAGCCACGATGTGATCTCTGCACGCCACTTCGACAGCTGGTGGAAAAAAGTCAGCCGCGAAACCCCTGATTTGCTCAACTTTGAAAAAAGCATGTTGATCAAAGAGGGCGCAGAAAAAATCAGCAAGCTGGATTACCCGAACTTCTGGCATCAGGGCAATCTCAAGCTGCGTTTGAGCTATCAGTTTGAGCCCGGCGCGGATGCTGACGGTGTGACCGTACATATTCCGCTGCCGTTACTTAACCAGGTTGAGGAAAGCGGGTTTGAATGGCAGATCCCCGGTCTGCGCCGCGAACTGGTGATTGCTCTGATTAAATCGTTGCCGAAACCGGTACGCCGTAATTTTGTACCCGCACCAAACTACGCCGAAGCGTTTTTAGGCCGCGTCACACCGCTGGAGTTACCGTTGCTCGACAGCCTTGAGCGCGAGTTACGGCGGATGACCGGTGTTACCGTTGACCGCGAAGACTGGCACTGGGATCAGGTGCCCGATCACCTGAAAATCACCTTCCGCGTGGTGGACGACAAAAATAAGAAGCTAAAAGAAGGGCGCTCATTACAGGATCTGAAAGATGCGCTGAAAGGCAAAGTGCAGGAAACGCTGTCCGCGGTGGCGGATGACGGTATCGAGCAGAGCGGGCTGCATATCTGGAGCTTTGGGCAACTGCCGGAAAGCTACGAACAGAAGCGCGGCAACTATAAAGTGAAGGCGTGGCCGGCGCTGGTGGATGAACGTGACAGTGTGGCGATCAAACTGTTTGATAACCCGCTGGAGCAAAAACAGGCAATGTGGAACGGTCTTCGCCGTCTACTGCTGCTAAATATTCCCTCGCCGATCAAGTATTTACATGAGAAGTTACCAAACAAAGCCAAGCTTGGACTGTACTTTAACCCGTATGGCAAAGTGCTGGAGCTGATCGACGACTGTATCTCCTGCGGTGTGGATCAACTGATCGACGCCAATGGTGGCCCGGTCTGGACGGAAGAAGGCTTTGCTGCGCTGCATGAGAAAGTGCGTGCCGAACTGAACGACACGGTGGTAGATATTGCGAAGCAGGTCGAGCAAATTCTTACGGCAGTGTTCAATATCAACAAACGTCTGAAAGGGCGGGTGGATATGACCATGGCACTGGGGCTTTCTGACATTAAAGCGCAGATGGGCGGGTTGGTATATCGCGGTTTTGTCACTGGTAACGGCTTCAAACGGCTGGGCGACACGCTGCGATATTTGCAGGCGATTGAAAAACGGCTGGAAAAACTGGCGGTTGATCCACATCGCGACCGTGCTCAGATGCTGAAAGTCGAAAACGTCCAGCAGGCGTGGCAGCAATGGATCAACAAACTGCCGCCTGCACGTCGTGAGGATGAAGACGTGAAAGAGATCCGTTGGATGATAGAAGAGTTGCGCGTTAGTTACTTCGCTCAACAACTTGGTACGCCTTATCCGATTTCAGATAAGCGTATTTTGCAGGCGATGGAGCAGATTAGCGGTTAACCCTGCTATTTGCCTGATAAAGAAAAAACCCGGTAAGCATTTAGCGCCGGGTTTTTTATTAATTCTAAAACGGTAAGGGTAAAAATTCAGGAATTCAGAAAAATACAATTCTCTGCTGCAAGATGAATAATGTTTATCTACAGCATTTCCTTAAAAGATATGTCAGGCTTGCGGAGTGGCGGTTAAGGACATACGACTTCCTCCTTTCAGAGTGCTCCGCTTCTCACTATTATCTCACGCAGTATTCTTAAGGGAACGATAAGGAGGAACCATGAACATTACCCCGTTTCCGACGCTTTCGCCGGCAACTATAGATGCCATAAATGTTATCGGACAGTGGCTGGCGCAGGATGATTTCTCCGGTGAGGTGCCGTATCAGGCCGATTGCGTGATCCTTGCAGGCAATGCGGTTATGCCGACTATCGACGCGGCATGTAAGATTGCTCGCGATCAGCAAATTCCTTTACTGATTAGTGGTGGTATCGGTCACTCGACAACTTTTTTGTATAGCGCCATCGCACAGCATCCGCACTACAACACTATCCGCACCACTGGCAGAGCAGAAGCGACCATCCTGGCGGATATCGCTCATCAGTTCTGGCACATTCCGCATGAAAAAATCTGGATTGAAGACCAGTCAACAAACTGCGGTGAAAACGCACGCTTTAGCATCGCGCTATTGAAACAGGCCGTAGAACGAGTTCATACGGCTATCGTTGTTCAGGACCCCACCATGCAGCGGCGCACGATGGCGACGTTCCGCCGTATGACTGGGGACAATCCCGATGCACCACGCTGGTTAAGTTATCCCGGATTCGTTCCTCAGTTAGGAAATAACGCAGACAGTGTAATCTTTATTAATCAGTTACAAGGATTATGGCCGGTTGAGCGTTATCTCTCACTACTCACTGGCGAGCTGCCGCGTTTACGCGATGATAGCGATGGCTACGGTCCCCGCGGGCGAGATTTTATCGTTCACGTTGATTTTCCGGCAGAAGTCATCCATGCATGGCAAACGCTGAAACATGATGCGGTGCTCATCGAGGCGATGGAAAGTCGCTCGTTACGTTAAAAATTGCCCGTTTGTGAACCACTTGTTTGCAAACGGGCATGACTCCTGACTTTTATTTCTGCCTTTTATTCCTTTTACACTTGTTTTTATGAAGCCCTTCACAGAATTGTCCTTTCACGATGCCGTCTCTCTGATGATTGATGTTAATTAACAATGCATTCACCGAAAATAAACATATAAATCACAGGAGTCGCCCATGTCAGTACCCGTTCAACATCCTATGTATATCGATGGACAGTTTGTTACCTGGCGTGGAGACGCATGGATTGATGTGGTAAACCCTGCTACAGAGGCTGTCATTTCCCGCATACCCGATGGTCAGGCCGAGGATGCCCGTAAGGCAATCGATGCAGCAGAACGTGCACAACCAGAATGGGAAGCGTTGCCTGCTATTGAACGCGCCAGTTGGTTGCGCAAAATCTCCGCCGGGATCCGCGAACGCGCCAGTGAAATCAGTGCGCTGATTGTTGAAGAAGGGGGCAAGATCCAGCAGCTGGCTGAAGTCGAAGTGGCTTTTACTGCCGACTATATCGATTACATGGCGGAGTGGGCACGGCGTTACGAGGGCGAGATTATTCAAAGCGATCGTCCAGGAGAAAATATTCTTTTGTTTAAACGTGCGCTTGGTGTGACTACCGGCATTCTGCCGTGGAACTTCCCGTTCTTCCTCATTGCCCGCAAAATGGCTCCCGCTCTTTTGACCGGTAATACCATCGTCATTAAACCTAGTGAATTTACGCCAAACAATGCGATTGCATTCGCCAAAATCGTCGATGAAATAGGACTTCCGCGCGGCGTGTTTAACCTTGTACTGGGGCGTGGTGAAACCGTTGGGCAAGAACTGGCGGGTAACCCAAAGGTCGCAATGGTCAGTATGACAGGCAGCGTCTCTGCAGGTGAGAAGATCATGGCGACTGCGGCGAAAAACATCACCAAAGTGTGTCTGGAATTGGGGGGTAAAGCACCAGCTATCGTAATGGACGATGCCGATCTTGAACTGGCAGTCAAAGCCATCGTTGATTCACGCGTCATTAATAGTGGGCAAGTGTGTAACTGTGCAGAACGTGTTTATGTACAGAAAGGCATTTATGATCAGTTCGTCAATCGGCTGGGTGAAGCGATGCAGGCGGTTCAATTTGGTAACCCCGCTGAACGCAACGACATTGCGATGGGGCCGTTGATTAACGCCGCGGCGCTGGAAAGGGTTGAGCAAAAAGTGGCGCGCGCAGTAGAAGAAGGGGCGAGAGTGGCGTTGGGTGGCAAAGCGGTAGAGGGGAAAGGATATTATTATCCGCCGACATTGCTGCTGGATGTTCGCCAGGAAATGTCGATTATGCATGAGGAAACCTTTGGCCCGGTTCTGCCGGTGGTCGCATTTGACACGCTGGAAGAGGCTATCTCAATGGCTAATGACAGTGATTACGGCCTGACCTCATCAATCTATACCCAAAATCTGAACGTCGCGATGAAAGCCATTAAAGGGCTGAAGTTTGGTGAAACTTACATCAACCGTGAAAACTTCGAAGCTATGCAAGGCTTCCACGCCGGATGGCGTAAATCCGGTATTGGCGGCGCAGATGGTAAACATGGCCTGCATGAATATCTGCAGACCCAGGTGGTTTATTTACAGTCGTAATGAGTAAAAGAGGCGGAGGTTTTTTCCTCCGCCTGTGCGCGTCAGAGTTTAGCGAATTTTTCGAGGGTGCGAATAAGCTGCGTGACGAAGCCATATTCGTTATCGTACCAGGCGACCGTTTTCACCAGTTGTAAATCGCCCACGGCGGTAATTTCCGTTTGCGTGGCATCAAACACCGAACCGAAATGGCTGCCAATGATATCGGAAGAGACTATTTCTTCATCGGTATAACCAAATGACTCGTTATTGGTGGTTGCTTGTTTAAGTGCGTTATTCACCTCTTCGGCAGTCACTTTTTTTCCGAGAATCGATACCAGTTCAGTGACCGAACCTGTTTTCACCGGCACGCGTTGCGCATGACCTTTCAGTTTGCCGCTCAGTTCCGGGATCACCAGACCAATGGCTTTTGCCGCCCCCGTAGTGTGGGGAATGATATTTTCTGCCGCTGCGCGTGAAGCACGTAAATCTTTACCACGTGGGCCATCCACCAGTGACTGGGTGCCAGTATAGGCATGAATGGTCGTCATCGTGCCGACTTCTATCCCGAAACTGTCATGCAAGGCTTTGGCCATCGGCGCAAGACAGTTAGTGGTGCATGACGCCACGGAAACAATGGTGTCGTTGCCATCCAGAGTGTCGTCATTGACGTTATAAACGATAGTTTTCATTTCACCGGCAGGGGCGGAAATCAACACCTTCTTCGCACCAGCATCAAGATGCGCCTGCGATTTCTCGGCGGAGGTATAAAAGCCAGTACATTCGACAATGATTTCTGCCCCTTTCGCTTTCCACGGAATATTTTTAGCCTCTTTTTCGGCGTAAACCGAGATACTTTTCCCATCAACGATAAGTGAATCTTCCGTAAAATCAACGCTCCAGGGGAACGGACCATAGTTTGAATCATGTTTCAGCAGATAGGCGAGAATTTTTGGGGAAGTGAGATCATTAATAGCGACAACGTCTATGTTGCTTTTGACTTCAAGTAATCGACGCAACACCAGTCGACCGATACGACCAAAACCGTTAATACCAACTTTACTCATGGTTTTCTCCTGTCAGGAACGTTCGGATGAAAATTGATCCTTTCCAGGCTTAGCCCAGGATTGTGGGATGGGCAATCTCCATTCTTACAGTGAAACGTAACGTACTGAAAACGGGTGAACAATATTTAATGAAATTTTGAGAAAAGCCCGTTATGTTAACGGAAAATTATGTTAAAGCAGGAAATGTTATGGAAAATAAATACTCAAGGTTACAAATCAGCATTCACTGGCTGGTCTTTTTGCTGGTTATCGCAGCGTATTGCGCAATGGAGTTTCGTGGTTTCTTCCCACGTAGCGATCGGCCACTCATCAACATGGTTCATGTTTCCTGTGGTATCTCAATTCTCGTGCTGATGGTGGTTCGTCTTTTGTTAAGACTGAAATACCCAACCCCGCCGATTATACCTAAGCCAAAACCGATGATGACGGGACTGGCGCATTTGGGACATTTGGTGATTTATCTCCTGTTTATTGCGCTGCCAGTGATTGGTTTGGTGATGATGTATAACCGGGGCAACCCGTGGTTTGCGTTTGGTTTGACGATGCCTTACGCTTCAGAGGCCAATTTCGAACGGGTTGATAGCTTAAAGTCGTGGCATGAGACGCTGGCGAATCTGGGATATTTTGTCATCGGGTTGCACGCTGCGGCTGCACTGGCACACCACTATTTCTGGAAGGACAACACACTTCTACGCATGATGCCGCGTAAACGTTCCTGAAGGATATTTAAAGAAAACGCCTGTACTAAAACCGACCCGTGGTACAGGCGAAGAATACGGGTCTACATCGGAAGCGCCTATTATATTTATTTGTATGACAAATAAAACCATAATCCTTGCCCATACGTCCATCTGGCTTATTTTTAATCAATTCACCCGATCTTTGATCTCATCAACGGTATCAAAATAAACCAGCGTATAACGTTCAAATCGAACATAAGATTCGATAAACCATGGAGGTTATATGAAAAAACTGGCACTTATTTTGTTTATGGGAACGCTTGTTTCCTTTTATGCCGATGCCGGGCGCAAACCCTGTTCTGGTTCGAAAGGGGGGATCTCACACTGTACGGCAGGCGGCAAATTTGTCTGTAATGATGGTTCTATTAGTGCCTCGAAAAAAACATGCACTAACTGAAGTGTAAAAGGGGTGCCATGAGAAAATGAATCTGCTAGTCAGATGCGCGGGGAAAATCCCCGCGCTTGCCCTTACCTGGACGTGCAGGCCATGAGCGCAGCAACCTCCTTATCACCGTCCCGGAACCGCAGTTCGTAGAGCGTTTGTCGGGTCAGGAGTGTGAATGTCAGAATCGTAATGCAGATAATGAGCAGACACACCACCAGAGGGTTGTGCTTCATAGCCTTTCTCCTTGCCGGATGGCGGGTAAGAGGCTAAGATCTGAATTGCTAGGTTCATTCGTTGGCCTCGGTTGATAGAAATATCGGTCGGGGCCTTCGTCTTTCTGATTCCCGGTTAGCCTGAAAACAGAAAGTCTCAGGCACCCGCAGGCATCCTATGAGGTTTCCTTAGGGACGAAAATAATCACTTCACGAAATTGCGTGCTGTTTTCCAGAATTTTTCGTCATTCGGGTTAGCCAGTTTAGCCATTCGTTACTCTCTTCATTCCAATAGCATTAATTTTCTCTGCAATAATTGTTGTAAAAATGTGACGCAAAGAGGTTTTTGGTCATAAGTAATTACCGTCAAGTGCCGATGACTTTCTATCAGGAGTAAACCTGGACGAGAGACAACGGTAATGAATACAACTCCCTCACATCGATTAGGTTTTTTGCATCACATCAGGCTGGTTCCGTTATTTGCCTGCATTCTTGGCGGTATCTTAGTTCTATTCGCATTAAGTTCTGCTCTGGCTGGCTATTTCCTCTGGCAGGCCGATCGCGATCAGCGTGATGTTACTGCGGAGATTGAGATTCGGACCGGGTTAGCGAACAGTTCAGATTTTTTGCGTTCAGCCCGGATCAATATGATTCAGGCCGGGGCTGCGAGTCGTATTGCGGAAATGGAAGCAATGAAGCGCAATATTGCGCAAGCCGAATCGGAGATTAAACAGTCGCAGCAAGGTTATCGTGCTTATCAGAATCGGCCGGTGAAAACACCTGCTGATGAAGCCCTCGACACTGAATTAAATCAACGCTTTCAGGCTTATATCACGGGTATGCAACCTATGTTGAAATATGCCAAAAATGGCATGTTTGAAGCGATTATCAATCATGAAAGTGAGCAGATCCGACCGCTGGATAATGCTTATACCGATATTTTGAACAAAGCCGTTAAGATACGTAGCACCAGAGCCAACCAACTGGCGGAACTGGCCCATCAGCGCACCCGCCTGGGTGGGATGTTCATGATTGGCGCGTTTGTGCTTGCCCTGGTCATGACGCTGATAACATTTATGGTGCTACGTCGGATCGTCATTCGTCCACTGCAACATGCCGCACAACGGATTGAAAAAATCGCCAGTGGCGATCTGACGATGAATGATGAACCGGCGGGTCGTAATGAAATCGGTCGCTTAAGTCGTCATTTACAGCAAATGCAGCATTCACTGGGGATGACAGTAGGGACTGTTCGACAGGGTGCGGAAGAGATTTATCGTGGCACCAGCGAAATTTCAGCTGGCAATGCGGACCTGTCATCTCGCACCGAAGAACAAGCGGCGGCTATCGAACAAACTGCCGCTAGCATGGAGCAACTCACTGCGACGGTGAAACAGAATGCGGATAACGCGCATCATGCCAGCAAACTGGCGCAAGAGGCTTCTATTAAAGCCAGCGATGGCGGGCAGACGGTTTCCGGTGTAGTAAAAACGATGGGCGCTATCTCTACAAGTTCGAAGAAAATTTCCGAGATCACCGCCGTCATCAACAGTATTGCTTTCCAGACGAATATTCTGGCACTGAATGCTGCCGTTGAAGCCGCGCGAGCGGGTGAGCAAGGCCGTGGATTTGCCGTTGTCGCCAGCGAAGTACGGACACTCGCAAGCCGCAGCGCCCAAGCGGCGAAAGAGATTGAAGGCTTGATCAGTGAATCAGTCAGGTTAATTGACCTGGGGTCGGATGAGGTGGCAACGGCAGGGAAAACCATGAGCACTATTGTTGATGCCGTCGCGAGTGTCACACATATCATGCAGGAAATCGCCGCCGCCTCGGATGAACAAAGTAGAGGCATAACGCAGGTTAGCCAGGCGATTTCTGAAATGGATAAGGTGACGCAACAGAATGCTTCTCTGGTAGAAGAGGCCTCAGCGGCGGCGGTGTCCCTTGAAGAACAGGCGGCACGATTAACTGAGGCGGTGGATGTATTCCGTCTGCACAAACATTCTGTGTCGGCAGAACCTCGCGGAGCGGGTGAACCAGTTAGTTTCGCTACGGTGTGAAAATGTTCAAGGAGGGATCGACAGATCCCTTCACCTTTCAGAACGGCATTGATTTTCGAATAGCGTTAATCATCAACTGGCAACCAGAAGAGAACGTCGCATCTACGCGGGTCAGTATTCCAATCGGTTCGCCTGCACCATGTCCCGGAACAGGCAGGGCCACCAGCGTGGCATGACGCAGGTCGTCTTTTACAGCGCCAGAAGGGACAAACCACACGTAATCGTATTCAACCGTAAGTTGACGAGATAGCGAAGCAGACAGCGTTTCGATACAACCCGAAGGAATTTTACAGCCCTGGCTCTGCACTAATGCATCTGAATGCTGGCGTGGCGCAGTGCCTTCTGGTGATACAACGACCGGCCATTCCAGCACCCGGCTTAGCGTTACGTTCTCCTGAAGTAGCGGGTGATTAGGGCGGACAACCAGCTTCAACGATTCAAGAAACAGCAGTTCGTAATTAAGCCCGGTCATCAGTTCAGGATCTGACATCCGACCAATGCCGATATCGATTTCCCCGGTTTTTAAACCCGCCAGAATCATAGGGTTACTCATTGTCGCAACTTGCAAGGTCGTCTCTTTTTGTTGCTGATGAAACTGACCTATAACCGAAGGTAATATCCCCAGTGCCGCAGTAGGTAGTGCACCAACCCTGACGACATCATTATTAAGACCTTCTTTACGATGAAGCGACTGTCCGGCAGTGTTGATGGCGTCAAGAACTCTGACTGCATGCGTTAAAAATTGTTCGCCGGGTAAGGTAAGTTGCGCCCCCTGACGACCACGCTCAAACAAGCGAGCGCCAGTCAGCTGCTCCAGTTCATTCAATGTCTTAGAGAGCGCAGGTTGACTCAAATTAAGGGTTTCAGCCGCGCGCCCCAAAGTTCCTTGTTGTGCGACAGCTACGAATGTATGAAGGTGGCGCAAACGGATGCGCTGACTAAACAGACTATTTTTTTCCATAAGCGATGTTAAAAACGAAGCGG